>JAZLMD010000154.1:0-5869 GCA_045598465.1 Acidaminococcaceae bacterium
CAAAACCAAAGTGGGGGGAAGGGGGACAGTGTATTGCAGGAGGTGTCAAAAATGATTGTGATTGGTTTGACCGGGGGCATGGCATCGGGGAAGAGTACTGTGGCGAAATATATCAAAAGTTTGGGCATCGGTGTTTTTGATGCGGATGTGGAGGCCAAAAATGCGGTGGAGCCGGGTACCTCCGGACTGCAAAAAATTGTGGAAACATTCGGTGAGGAATATTTGGAAGGTGGGGCCTTGAACCGCAGCAAACTGGCACAATTGGTGTTCGGTAACAGGGAAGAGTTGCAAAAGTTAAATGCCATTGTGCATGGTGAAGTGTGGAACCGGGCGGAGGAATTTATTGCTGCTGCAAAAAACAGAGGGGAGAAGCTGGTGGTACTGGATGTGCCACTGCTCATTTCCTGTGGTTGGCACAAGCGGGTGGACAGTGTTTGGGTGGTTACTATTCCCTATGCTGAACAGGTTAAAAGGGCCATGGCCCGAAATGGAATGTCGGAAGAGATGGCAAAAAAAAGATTGGCCACTCAACTTTCCAATGAGGAACTCCACAAATATGCGGATGTGGTCATTGACAACAGCGGCACTTTGGAGATGACCTACGGGGTAGTGGAGCGGGAACTGGCAAAAATAAGTTTATAAAGTTGTTGACAGGCAAATTTCCCTGTGGTATTATACTTCGGTATCTGATGCGGTAGTGGCGGAACGGCAGACGCGCTAGCCTCAGGAGCTAGTGGGGGCAACCCTGTGGAGGTTCAAATCCTCTCTACCGCACCATATTTTTATCCCTGCGGCTGTGGCGGAATTGGCAGACGCGCTACTTTGAGGGGGTAGTGAGGGTTTCCTCATATGGGTTCAAGTCCCATCAGCCGCACCAATTTGTTCGGAAAATACTCGTCGAGGGTATTTTTTTTGTGCTATAATGGGTACTATCATGTCTAAGATTGTAATGTCTGTAACTAAAGATGAAACCCGTATGGCGTTGTTGGAGCGGGACCGGCTGATGGAATACATCATTGAAAGGAACATGGGTAATAATTTGGTGGGCAGTGTTTTCAAAGGCACTGTAACCCACGTGGTCAGGAGTATTCAGGCGGCATTCCTTGATATCGGACTGGAGCAGAATGCCTTTCTCTATATGGGAAACCGTATGGTGACGGAGGGTGAGAGTGTGGTGGTGCAGATTGCCAAGGATGCCAGGGGCACAAAGGGGCCTGCCGCCACACGTGACATTACCCTGCCCGGCAAATTTGTAGTGTTGCTTTTGAACGCCAATTACGTAGGAATCTCCCGCAAAATAAAAAGCACGGAGGAACGGCGGCGGTTGGAGGGCATTTGCAAAAAACTTTGTCCGTCCGACCTGGGATTGGTGGTGCGTACTGCGGCGGAAGGGGTGCAGGAGGAAGTGCTGCGTCAGGACATTGATGATGTGCTGGTGCAATACAATGTATTGCTAGCACGGGAGAAAGTGGCGAAGAGCCCCGCTCTGTTGCACCGTGATTTGGATTTGTCCATTCGCATTGTCCGGGATTATTTGAGCATGAATCTTGAAGAAATCGTGGTGGACAATCGGGATGTTTACAACCGAATCAGGGAATTGTTGGACACTTTGTCCGTGGCGGTGCCAAAATTGCGGTTGCAGGAAGAGGATATTTTCAGTTATTACCGATTGAATGAGGCCGTTCAGGAAACCACCAGTCATGTGGTACCGTTGCCCGGGGGTGGCTCCCTGGTCATTGACCATACTGAGGCCATGACGGTGATTGATGTAAATAGTGGCAGTTTCAATGGCAGGGACAATATGGAAGAAACGGTTATGGAGATAAACCGGCAGGCGGCGGTGGAAATTGCCCGTCAGCTGCGGCTGAGGGATATTGGCGGCATCATTGTGGTAGATTTTATTGATATGCACACGGATGCCCACAAACTGGAAATCATGACAGTGCTTCAGGACGCTTTGGAGAGTGACAGGATGCGTCCCAAGGTGCAGGATATTACGGTGCTGAACCTGGTGGAGATTACCCGCAAAAAATCACGCCATAACCTTTCCAACACCCTCTACAGGGATTGTCCGGTTTGCGGAGGCAGCGGCCGGCTGTTCAGTGAGGATACAATCATTATGGATATTCGCCGTCGTTTGGGCAGATTGATGGGCCAAAGGACGGAACGTAAATACCTGTTGCAGGTTCATCCCTGGCTGCAGGATATGCTCAGGGACCGGGACATCAAAGAATGGGAAAAGGAATTTAACTGCTCTTTGACTGTGGAATTCAGATGGGATTTGCATCACAATTGTTTCCAAATACTGGACAATTCTGTTGACAAATAATGTCCTTTATAGTATCATACTTCGGAATGGGCTTGAGGGCCCATCTCCAACCGCACAGAGAGGTTCCTAAAAACTTTTCGGAGTTTACCGTATTTGGCGAGTACTGATGAAGGGAGGATAAACCATGTACGCAATTGTTAAAACCGGTGGCAAGCAATACCGTGTTGCTGAGGGTGACACTGTCCAAGTGGAAAAATTGGCAGCGGAGGTTGGTGCCGAGGTGACTTTTGACCAAGTGCTTACCGTTGTTGACGGGGCTGATGTAAAAATCGGCAAACCCCTGGTGGCAGGCGCTAAGGTTACGGCCAAGGTTGTTGAGCAGGGCAAGGCGGCAAAGATTTTTGTCTTCAAATACAAGAACAAAGTCAATTATCGCAAACGCCAGGGTCATCGTCAACCTTTCACGGCTGTAGAAATTGTTAAGATTGAATTGTAATTCCATGATAGTAGTCCGAGTTATGTTTGACAGGGAAGGACTTGTTACGGGATACACAGTGAAGGGTCATGCGGGGCTGGCGGAAGCGGGCAGGGATGTGCTATGTGCCGCAGTGAGCAGCATAACCCAAACACCCATCCTGGGCATGGAAGAGCATCTGCAAAGACACCCCAAAGTTACTGTCGGGGATGGTGTTTTGCAGGTACAGTTGGATAGGGCGGATGCAAAAACACAGCTTCTGCTTATGACCATGGTTTCGGCCATCAGGCAGTTGGCAGGGGAATATCCGCAAAATGTTCGGTTTGAAGAACAGAGGTGAAAAAATGTTTAAGCTGATTTTACAACTTCATGCACATAAAAAAGGTACTGGCAGCAGCCACAACGGCCGTGATTCCAATGCGCAACGCTTGGGCACCAAGGCCTATGAGGGTGCTTTTGTCAAAGCCGGTTCCATCATCGTGCGTCAGCGTGGCACCAGGTTCCATCCTGGTTTCAATGTGGGGATGGGTCATGATTACACCATCTTTGCCACCTGCGACGGCCTTGTAAGATTTGAGCGTCTCGGCAGGGACCGCCGCAAAATCTCTATCTACCCTGTAGAGGCATAGTTGAGATTTAATTGGAGAAAGAAAATCCTTTCCGTTTCGGGAAGGATTTTTTTTACTTGAAGATAAGGAAAAAAATGTTATAATAGTACTAATTCATTGAGCAGATAGGAGGATGGTTTATGAAATTTTGGCAAAAAAGCTGTTTGGCGGCAATGGTGTTGAGCATCGGTATGGGTTTGGCGGGAAATGTTCAGGCCGGTATTACATCCGAGGCCCAGGATGGCGTGAGTTACTATCAGGTGAAGAAGGCAGTACCTGTCAAGATTTTGGCGGACTGCCGCAAGCAGGGTTATAGCGGCGTGGTAGATTTTGGAACCTTTACCAAACTGGATACACAAAGGATGTTTGATTGGTTTAACGCCAGGTTTGACGGCAATTTCAATGTTACTGATATGCCCCGTCTCAGTTGTTCCAGCTGCATCAAGCCGGTAACGGTGAAAGGGGAAAAGATGGTTCTTTTCGGCAGAAACATGGATTTGCCCGTAACATTTGCTCCGGCTTTTGTCTACAGAATCAACGAACCGGGCAAATACAAATCCGTCAATATGGGTTATGTGCCCAATGCGTTGGAATCCTTTGACCAGATTGCGGAAACCGGTACCATTGATGAGGAAGTCCGTGACAATTTGATTTGCTTTGCAACCGACTTTATGAATGAGAAGGGACTGGTGCTGGAAACCAATATGCGGGATAATTGTCCTGAAGTGATGAGCAAGGGAACCAATCCCGGAAAACCGAGGATGTGCATGCTTATGCTGCCCCGTTATTTGGCGGATAATTGTGCCAATATTGATGAGGTTTTGGCGGCAGTAAAGAATCTTGATATTTACACTATGAACTCCAATATCAGCACCTGGCATATTGCTTGCAGCATGATGGATGCCACCGGCAGATTTGGCACCATGGAACTGGTGAACAACAAGGTTGTTTGGCATGAGGGCTATCCCGGCCAGACCAATTACTGGATTGACAGGGGGGCCAGGAAGACGGCAGGCAATAATTTGGGTATGGGACGTTGGGCTGTTCTCATGGCAGGGTACAATAACATTAAGACCATGGAAGATATGCGCAGAAATATGGAAAAGACATGGTATTCCCAGGTTTTTGATGTTGATGTAGAGAAAATGAGTTTTGATCCGGCTATGGAATTGGCAGGTTGTACAGTAAAGAACATAGTTGACATGACTTTGTTCTGGGAAAAGAAATATGGCATTAAGATTGATAGGAAAGAGTTGGCCCGGGTGCAGGCCATTGCGGATGAGCAGACCAGGAACAAGATAGAATGGAGCAATGATTTTATTAGTGACCCCACCAATTTCCTTAAGGTTTATACAGTTTTGGATTTTGCGGCCCATGCCAAGGGGCAGCTCCCAACTAAGATGAAAAAACTCAGCGGTATACACGAGTCCTCGGTCATCAGCTATGTGGTGAACAACAAGGAAAAAGTTTTCCATGTAAAATTCTACCAACAACCGAAGGTTTTCCATCTTGGGATTGAGAAATAAAGTAAAAGAGCAAAAGGCGCTGTAACAAAATAACAGACGGAAAAGGACGGAAACGGAAAAACCCGACTCCGTCCTTTTTATTTTGATTTTTGTCACAAATCGAAGTCAGGTCTCATTGTTGAAGTAATATCAATATTATCCATGATAAACGCATTCAAAAAAAGAATTTCTTAAAAACACACAGTTTTTCTTAAGAAAAAGTCATTTTTCTTAAGAAAAACTGCACAAATTTTGCAACGCAAACAATTTTGCGTCAGGAGATAACAGGATGTTAAAGGACAAAGTTCAGAGTCAATAAAAAGCAAAATGTCTTAAAAATCACCCAAATGTCTTAAGACAATCGCAATTGTGTTAAGACATTTGACTATGTTTTGCAAACGCAAACGATTTTACATCATGAGATTTTCAGGTTTCAGGTTTCAGGTGTCAGGCGAGTTAGCTTAGTACGAACTCTTGTCCGTCCACTTGCGGGAAAGGTGGTTGAGACAGTCCGGTGGAACACAGATGGACGATGATGGGGTGACGACAAGAACGCGACAAGTTTGCATTGTAGTGACTTTACTCAACTCTGTTGGCTGTTGGCTCAACCCTCAATCCTCAACCCTGATGGCTTAACCCAGGAGCTGAAGGCGAGTACCCTGGGGCAAATCGACATCGGGGGATTCCTTTTAATTTGATAATTAAAATCACAAAATAAAAGTTTGACAAAAAAATTGGGGGGGTATAATTTAGGTACGCATTTTACACATAATCTACGTATATAGTTTATATATATTAGTTTACCTCAGATATGAACATTTTGTTTGAGCATAAGTGGAGGTGTTTGCTATGACAATGTACAAGAGTTCCCAATCTTTTGGTGGTGACAAGAAGAGAGAAAAGAGTTTGCTGCGAAAAGCGGTGTTAACGTTCCTGATGACGGGGGTGATTGCCTGGCCGTCTTTTAGCCCTACTTATGCGGCAGCATTGGACGGAGTTGTGCGTAGTGACG
>JAZLMD010000155.1:0-4425 GCA_045598465.1 Acidaminococcaceae bacterium
CCATCAGTCAAACCATCAGTAAACAGTGATATCAGCACCCAACCATTTTTCGGAAACCTTCTTGCAGAAGCCGTCCTTCTTCATCTCCGCCATAACCTTGTCAATGCTCTCAATCAGGGCCTTGTCCTCCTTGCGGAAAGCAATGGCAACCACCTCATCACCCATGCTCTTGTCTGCCTTGCGGTATTTGCCGGGTGCCTTCTTGTTGTAATAGCCGGCCAAAACCGCATCCACAATCAATGCATCGATACGACCCGTATCCAAATCCATATAAGCGGCGGCGAAATCCGGATACTTCTTGAACCCCTTCAGGGACGCCTTCAACTTGGCATTCTCCGGCAAATTCAGCAGATAATCACCGGTGGCGTCATCCTGGCACCCCACAACCTTGCCGGCCAAATCCGCAGGCCCGTTAATCTTGCTGTCAGCCAAAGTCACAATCCACTGGGCGTTATTGATATAGGGCTTGGACAGGCCGTACACCTTTTCACGCTCCGGATTAACAGTGAAGCAGTTCCAAATGGCATCAATACGGCCGGACTTAATCTCCGCCTCCTTTGCACCCCAATCAATGGGTTTGAAGGTAACCTTCATACCCAAACGTTTGGTTGCCTCACGGGCCAAATCAATATCAAAGCCCACAATCTCATTCTTCTCATCGCGGAAACCCATGGGAGCGAAATTGTCATCCAAACCGATAATCAAATTCTCCTTCACCGGTTTCTTGTCGTTGCCGCAACCCGCAACAAAAGTCATACCCAAAGCCGCAACCGCAGCCAATGCCCAAATCTTTTTCATTTCCTATACCTCTTTCTTCAAAAATCTCAAGTTTCAATCCAGGGGTTCCGTCCCTACGAAACCTGTTCTCTCAACTCGACAAAGCTATTATACTTCACTATGCTAAAGTTGTAAAGAGGAAAATGCAAATTTTTTCAACCCTCAAATTTATTCTACCTGTTGGCAATATATTTGCGGATTTCCCCCAAGCCCACCATTCTGTTGCCCCCCACAAGCATCGTGGGGGCCTGACGGATGGCATACCGGGTGGCCAGTTCCGTATTTTCTTCCGCAATGATTTTCTTAAAAGCCACCCCCTTCTGTTGCAAAAGTTTTTCCGCCAAAGCACAATTGGGGCAGGTCTTGGTGGCAAAAAGCACAACCCCGTCCAATTTGATATCCGGCTCCGATGCGGCCGTAGTCACCTGACTGCCGGCAATCCCGGCCCTGCGGAGTTTGGAATTGGGAATATTATAGGTTCTCCTGTCCTTATATTCCTGGGCCTTGCCGTCGTTCCAGTTCTGTACCGGACGGTAATATCCCGTAATGCGGCTGTAAACCTCCGTAGGATGGCCACAATGGGGACAAATAAATTGCTCACCCACCAAATATCCGTGATCCTTGCAAACACTGTAAGTGGGGCTCATGGTATAGTAGGGCAACTTGAAATTATAGGCAATCTTTTTCACCAAATCCGCCGCCGCCTTCCAATCCGGCAGCTTCTCCCCCAAAAAGGCATGGAAAACGGTGCCGGAGGTGTAACGGGTCTGCAACTCGTCCTGCACCTCCAAAGCGGAGAAAATGTCCTCCGTATAACCTACGGGCAGATGGCTGGAATTGGTGTAATAGGGCGTGCCGTTCTCATTGGCGGTAATGATGTCGGGGAACTGCTCCTTGTCGTGCTTGGCGAATCGATAGGTGGTACTTTCCGCCGGAGTTGCCTCCAAATTGTAAAGATCCCCATACATTTCCTGATAATCGCTGAGCCGCTCCCGCATATGGTCCAACACCTCCCGGGCAAATTTCTGCGTCTCAGGATGAACCAAATCCTTCTCCAACCATTTGGCGTTCAGGCCCACCTCATTCATACCAATCAGACCGATGGTACTGAAATGATTGGCAAAAGTGCCCAAATAACGCTTGGTATAGGGATAGAGCCCGTTGTCCAAAAGCTTGGTGATAACCGTACGCTTGGTCTTCAAACTGCGGGCGCTGATATCCATCAGCTTATCCAACCGTGTGTAGAAATCCGCCTCATCCGTAGCCAAATAGGCAATACGGGGCAGATTGATGGTCACAACCCCAATGGAACCGGTGCTTTCGCCGCTGCCAAAAAAACCGCCGGATTTTTTCCGCAACTCACGCAAATCCAAACGCAAACGGCAGCACATACTCCGCACATCGCTGGGCTCCATATCACTATTGATGTAGTTACTAAAATAAGGGGTGCCATACTTGGCGGTCATCTCGAAAAGCAGCTTATTGTTTTCAGTTTCGCTCCAATCAAAATCCCTGGTAATGGAATAAGTGGGAATGGGATACTGGAAACCCCGGCCGTTGGCATCCCCCTCAATCATAATGTCGATAAAGGCCTTGTTCACCATATCCATTTCCTTTTGGCAATCACCATAGGTGAAATCCATTTCCTTGCCCCCCACGATGGCCGGCATATCCTTCAAATCCTTGGGCACAGTCCAATCCAAAGTGATGTTGCTAAAGGGTGCCTGGGTGCCCCAGCGGCTGGGAGTGTTCACACCATAGATAAAGCCCTGAATGGCCTGCTTAACCTCCCGCTGGCTCAAATTGTCCACCCTGACAAAGGGGGCAAGATAAGTATCAAAGGAACTGAAGGCCTGGGCCCCCGCCCACTCGTTCTGCATAATGCCCAAAAAATTCACCATCTGGTTGCAAAGAGTGCCAAGATGGGATGCGGGGGCGGAAGTAATCTTCCCCGGCACCCCGCCCAAACCTTCCTGAATCAACTGCTTTAAAGACCAGCCGGCGCAATAACCGGTAAGCATGCTCAAATCATGAAGATGGATGGCCGCACTGCGATGGGCCTGGGCAACCTCCTCGTCATAAACCTCGCTGAGCCAATAATTGGCCGTAATGGCACCGCTGTTGGAAAGAATCAATCCCCCCACGGAATAAGTGACAGTACTGTTCTCCTTCACCCGCCAATCGTTAATCTTCAAATAGTTATCCACAATCTCCTGATAATTCAGCAGCGCGCCGCCGATATTACGGACCTTCTCCCTCTGTTTACGATAAAGGATATAGGCCTTGGCCACATCCGCATAACCGGCATCACTAAGAATCTCCTCCACCGAATCCTGAATATCCTCAACGGTGATAACCCCGTCACGGATTTTATTCTCATAAGCAGCCGTAACCCTGAGGGACAACATGTCAATAATGCTGGGATGGAACTGCTTGTTCAACGCCTCAAAGGCCTTGGTAATGGCCCCGCTAATCTTGCTGATATGAAACTCCACCAGGGAGCCGTCACGTTTCTTTACCTGGTACATTTCTCCTCCTCTCAAAACAATAATTTTAAGCAGTGCTATCCTACCACAACCACAATCTGTTGTCAACAAGAATATTTATGCACACAATATCTTGTGCCACTCCTTGCTTTTTCGGAAACAAATGTGTATAATAAACAATCATGACTATCAGCGGACTGCAAAAACTAACTTTATTGGATTACCCCGGACACACCGCCTGCACGGTTTTCCTGGGGGGCTGCAACTTCCGATGCCCCTTCTGCCACAATTTTGAACTGGTGGAAGCCCCCGCCGCAACGGAAGGGCTTTCGGAACAGGAACTGTTGGACTTTCTCCGCAAACGCCGGGGGCTCCTTGACGGGGTCTGCATTTCCGGCGGGGAACCCACCCTATGTGCCGGCCTGGCACAACTCATCAAAAACATCAAAGATTTGGGGTTCAAAGTAAAACTGGACACCAACGGCAGCAACCCCCAGGTCATCCGTACCCTCTTGGACGCCAACCTGCCGGACTACATTGCCATGGACATCAAGGCCGCGCCAGAGAACTACAAAAAGCTGACCGGGGTGTGTGTAAATATGCAGGCCATAGAGGAAAGCATCCGTATGATAATGGACAGCGGCATAGATTATGAATTCCGCACCACAGTTGTAGAACCCCTGCACACCCTGCAGGATTTCCAAACCATCGGCCCCTGGCTCAAAGGAGCAAAGCAGTATTATTTGCAACCCTTCGTGGACAGGGACACGGTTTTGCAAAAGAACCTCACCGCACCAACAGACGAAGAATTGAACTCTTACTTTAATGAAGTAAGGAGATATATACCGAACTCTTATATTAGGGGGAAATAAAATCCTCTTCACTACGAAAGCATTTTCAACCGCAACAAATTTGCCATTAGATAAAGTCCGTGTACAAAAATCTGTACACGGACCTTAATAATTCCCATTTATTGAACTATTCCTCATAATGCCCTTTACAAGCCACAATTAACAAATTTCCCTGTTCATCCACATCATAGACCAACCTGTTAAACTGGTCAATGCGTCTGCTCCACAAATTTCTGTACCTTAACCGTTCCGGCTTGCCGATGCCACACTCAACCCCATTGCGTTCAATATCCTTAATCAAATCATTAATC
>JAZLMD010000156.1:0-3519 GCA_045598465.1 Acidaminococcaceae bacterium
GCCTCCCGATTGGGAATATGCCGACAAAAATATTCAATTTGGTCAGCATAGGTATTGGCAGTACACATTTCTACCGTGCTGGGCAAATTCAGAATTACCGGTTTTTCTTTGGTTGCCCCTAATGCCTCCATCACTTCGTGACAGATTCGTACCGAGAAATCAATCTCTGTACCCGTAAAACTTTCCGGGGAATATTCATAACGGATATTCATACCGCTGCGGTGCTCTTCTTCCTCCGCCAGCTGGCGTACCAGTTTGGCTGCTTCCACCGCAATCTGCACAATGCCGTCCATATCCTTTTGGAAAACCACTTTCCGTTGCAAAGTGCTGGTGGAGTTATAGAAATGTAACAAAACATTTTTAGCCCCCCGCACCGCCTCAAAAGTTTTCTTAATCAATTCTTCCCTGGCCTGCACCAATACCTGAATGGTCACATCGTCAGGAATATGTCCTTCATCTATCAAGGTACGCAAAATCTGATATTCTGTTTCCGAAGCGGAAGGAAATCCCACCTCTATCTCCTTAAAACCGATATCTGTTAAAGCATGGAAGAAACGTAACTTCTCCGGGATGCCCATGGGTGTTATCAAGGCCTGGTTTCCATCCCGCAAGTCCACTGAGCACCACACCGGTGCCTTGGTAATTCGTTTCTCCGGCCAGGTACGGTCTGGCAGCTTAACATAATCAAACGGTACGTACTTTTTGTGTGCAATCACTTCTGCAATTCCTCCATATGTAAAAATTGCAACAATTCTATTACAATTTTCTAAAAAAAACAACAGCAACTTTACATTGTTGTTATTTGTCTTGACAACTTCTATCAAAATTGTAATAATAAATACAATTTTGAAGAATCGAGGTGTATTTTATGGGAATGACAATGACTGAAAAAATCTTAGCCCGGCACAGCGACAGAGATTTTGTTACTGCCGGAGATTTGTTAATCAGTCAGGTCGATTTGGTACTGGCTAATGATATTACCGGTCCTCCCGCCATTGCGGAATTTGAGAAAATTGGTAAACCTGTTTTTAATAAAGCAAAGATTGCCCTTGTACCGGACCATTTTTCGCCCTGCAAAGACATTAAATCTGCTACCTTGTGCAAGATAATGCGTGACTTTGCCCACAAACAACAGATTGTTAATTATTTTGAAGTGGGCCGTATGGGGATAGAACATGCCCTGTTACCGGACAAGGGTTTGGTGGCACCGGGTGAAATTGTGGTGGGAGCAGATTCCCACACCTGCACCTATGGCGCATTGAACGCCCTTTCCACCGGCATGGGCCAAACTGATATTGCAGTTGCCATGGCCACAGGAACCACCTGGTTCAAAGTGCCTGAAGCCATCAACATTGTTTTGAAGGGCAAAAAGCCCCATTTCGTCACCGGCAAAGACATCATTCTGACCATTATCGGCATGATTGGTGTGGACGGCGCCCGTTATCAATCACTGGAATTCACAGGCGAAGGTGTGGGGGAACTGAATATGGCGGACCGGCTCACCATTTGTAATATGGCCATTGAAGGCGGTGGCAAAAACGGCATTTTCCCCGTGGACGAAAAAACAAAGGAATTTTTGCAGCAACGGGGTGTAACCAGACCCTGGCAGGCCGTGGAACCGGATCCGGATGCCCAATACAGCCGTGTTATCGAATTGGATTTGGCAAAACTGACACCGGTTACCGCTTATCCCCATTTGCCGGAAAATGTTCACCCTGCCAAGGAAGGCAAGGATATTAAGGTTGACCAGGTAATCATCGGTTCCTGTACCAACGGACGTTTGGAGGACCTGGCGGCGGCGGCTGAAATCTTAAAAGGCAAAAAAGTTAATGACAGAATCCGTTGCATTATCATTCCCGCAACCCAGGAGATTTACAAGAAAGCCATGGAACTGGGATATATCGATATATTTATAGACGCAGGCGCTGCGGTTTCCACCCCCACCTGTGGCCCCTGTATGGGCGGTCATATGGGGATTTTGGCAGCCGGTGAACGGGCGGTCTCCACAACCAATAGAAATTTCCGTGGCCGCATGGGGCATGTGGACAGTGAAGTATATTTGGCCAGCCCCTATACAGCGGCGGCCAGTGCGATCAAGGGTTATATTGCTGACCCTGAGGAGGTGGCTCATGAGTAAAGTATGGCGCTATGGGGATCATGTGGATACGGATGTTATCATTCCCGCCCGTTACCTGAATATCCAAGATATAGACGAACTGAAAACTCACGCTATGGAAGATACCAAAGAAGATGCGGAATATAGTTTCAGCAAAAATGTGCGGCGCGGAGATATTATTGTAGGCGGCAAAAACTTTGGTTGCGGCTCCAGCAGGGAAGCGGCCCCCTTAGTCCTGAAGGCCAATGGTATCCGTTGCATTATTGCAGATTCCTTTGCCCGCATTTTCTATCGCAATGCTGTCAACATAGGGCTGCCCCTTGTGGAAATCGGTAAAGATGTTGAACAAATCGGTATTCACGAAGTTCTGTTCGTAGATTTACCCAATGGTATTGTGCGTATAGCCAATAAAGGCATTGATATCAAAATTCGGCCTTTGCCGAATTTTGTGCAACACATTGCGGATGCCGGCGGACTGATTAATTATGTTAAGGAGACAGGAAAGTTATGAAAATAACCGTATTGGCCGGTGACGGTATCGGCTCGGAAATCGTGGCGGCAGCCAAGGAAGTTCTTGATGCCGCAGCCAACAAATTCAAATTCCAAATAGAATACGATGACCAGCTTATGGGCGGTTGTGCCCTGGATGCCACCGGTGAACCTCTGCCGGAGGCCACTGTAACCTCTGCCAAAAATGCTGATGCAGTATTATTAGGTGCTGTGGGGGGACCAAAATGGGATAATGTGGCTCCGGAAAAACGCCCGGAACGGGGGCTTTTGGGCATCCGTAAGGCCTTGGGCTTATACTGCAACCTACGGCCCATGACTGTGAGCCGTTTCACCGCACACCTCTCACCTTTGAAACAGGAGATTGCTGAAGGTGCGGATCTTCTCATTGTCCGGGAACTTACCGGCGGCATTTATTTTGGCACCCACACAGAAGCCCACTTGAACAAAGATGGTGTGGAAGAAGCCAGCGATATCGAATGTTACACCCGCCCTGAGGTGGTACGCATTGCCCGCTTTGCTTTTGAGGCGGCAAAAAAGCGTCGTGGCAAAGTAACCAGCGTGGATAAGGCAAATGTCTTAGGTTCCAGCCGTATGTGGCGTAAAATTGTCACCGAACTCCGGGACAAGGAATATCCGGAGATTGAACTCAACCATTTCTATGTGGACAACTGCGCTATGCAGTTGGTTCAAAATCCCAAACAGTTCGACGTTATCCTGACCAATAATATTTTTGGTGATATTCTCAGCGATGAGGCCTCCACCATTGCGGGCAGCATCGGACTTCTGCCCAGCGCCTCCCTTGGTGACGGAACGGGACTTTATGAACCCATTCACGGCAGTGCCCCTGACATTGCCGGTCAGGGTATCGCCAATCCCCTGGCTACCATTTTATC
>JAZLMD010000157.1:0-8045 GCA_045598465.1 Acidaminococcaceae bacterium
CATCTCGCAGTTTTTCTCACCTTCCCACCTCTTTTTATCATAAAACTTATTCCCACTCCAAAAAAACTTTTAACATCCAAACCACGGTATAATGTCATTAAAATAATACCCGTCCCCCTACAATGTCGCTCCGCTCCAGAGGTGTCGCCTACGGCGACAGGGTTGAGGGTTCAGCCATCAGGGGTGAGTGAAGTCACTGCAATGCGAACTTGTTGCTTTCTTGTCGTCACCCCACCACCGGCCACCGGATAAACTTATCGCCGGTCCCCCGCCCCTCCAATGGGCGGACGAGAGTCAGCACTGTGCTGACCTTTTCCCTCCCAGGCGTGGGAGGGGTGGCTTGCCCTTGCGTCCCCCAAAAGGGGGAAGAGGGCCACGAAGTGGCGAAGGGGGTCGGAACACAGAAAGACAAGACGGGGAGGGTCGCTCTCTCCCGACAAGAAGTAGAAAACTGAAAATCATTTGCTGACTTTTCTGGCTCTAATCACAGGACCATTTTACCTTTAATTTATAACTTCTAACTTATAACTTCTAACTCGCAGTGTGCGACCCCACCATCATATCGCTCCGCTCCAGGCATCAGGGTTCAGCCAACAGCCATCAGGGTTGAGTGAAGTTACTGCAACGCGGACATTTCTACTTCTTGCCGTAGTTTTCCCCTCATCCGCTTCGCTACGCTCAGCACCTTCCCCCCCCGGGGGGAAGGCAAGGGTTCGCACTCTGCTGACTTTTTGCCCTTTTTTGAAGGAGTTGTCAGCGATAGGAACTCAAGGTGGCTGACTGAGGTTTTTGTATATGCGAAGCATTGAAGCATTCATAACAGGAAAAGTTTTCTGCATTGTGCAAAGCGTTGCTTTGCCCGGGTGCGGAACCTTGCCTTCGGCAAGAACCCGTCCCCCTACAATGTCGCTTCGCTCCAGGGTTCAGTGCTTTCAAAACTCAAACTCATCCTTGTCAAAGTCAACCGGTTCATTAACCACCACATCCGGAATGGTGATGTTATTGTAACGGTTGAAGAACAGTATCGTATTATTGAAAAGTGTATCAAAAACATTGTTGATCCTGACACTATCCAGATTTTGAGTCATACTCTCAAAGCTATAGCGCTGACCATAAACCGTATAGTCACGTGATTTTTTCAAGAGAACGGCAGCACAGGTTTCCGTATCCCTGGTCCACTGCTCAAAGCTTCTCTTGGTGCCATTATCTCCACTGTCTTCGGAGCCATGATAACCCACTTCAAACTGTCGCGGATCCGCCGAGAGTTTTTCAACCTGCCCCTGCTTATAGTTCACATCATAACCGAATAGCACGGGGCGCAAATCAATAACAGCGCCAGCATCACCGGGAGCATAATAGATAACCTGTGCCTCCGGATCATAATCATGAAGTTTGCCGAAAATGCTTGTCTTGGTTCCCATGACACAGAAGTCCGCCCTGTCACCAATGCAGAAATTGTCAATGATTAAGGGCCCGTAGGTCTCTATGGTCACTTTAGCGGCATTAAGCTGACTGAAATGCAAAGGGGTCTCTTTGTGGTAGCGAATGACAAATTCACCGCTGGGGTCGGCGCTTTCGCCCGCACCATAGATAAACAGATTGACATTGTCGCCCATCTCCACATCGTCCATATCCAAATTCCAGTTATTACCGGCGAAGACCAAATTATTCTCCACTTTGATGCCGCCAAAACTGATGTCCACATTTTCCGCTTCAGAATATAATGTCACATCATTCCCCTGCATCGTTCCGTCAATATTGATGCGGCCACTGCGATTGCCAACTACGGCTTGGCCGGCGGCCTTAAGGCCTTTTGTTTCAATTACGCCATCATAGGTTGACAAATCAATATCCCCATCAGTGGCAATGTTACCTTTAATATTGATATCACCCTCTTGGATTAGGGATGCACCCAGAAGCATTTTCTTCATCAGGTTTTTGGGCCGGTTCTGAACGGCTCCGCCTTCCGGAGCGTATTCCTCCTCACCAAAATTGGTGGCCCTGGAATCAGTGCTTGCCCCTTTGGTGTATATACGGACAAAACCTTTGGCACTGACCGTACCGGCAACATCAATATAACCCGTATTGCTCTGTACTTCCAACCCGCCTGCTGTAGTACTGATATCCTCCGCACTGACAACAATATTCTTTTGAGCATCTAAGAGCATATTGTTTTTGCTATTCATAATACTGCCGTCCGCACCGCTGACAGTTAAATTTCCTGCCGAGACAGACCTTATTTCCCCCTCATCTGCTAATATCTTGTCAAACCCAGTGACGAAAATGTCGCCCCTATGGTTGTAAATCTTGATATTGCCGACAGTGCTTTGAATAGCAGTACAGTTGACTAAACTAATATTTTTCTCCGCCCCTAAAACTATGTCATCTTTACCGCCGATAACATCCACATCAACAATACCCATGTCACCGGTACTGCTTTGGATTGTCAGCCCGCCAGCCGTACTTTGAATGACACGACAATCTTCAATGTCAATATCCCCGTTGGCTTCAAGGACTATGTCTTTCTTCCCAATAATAGTAGGTTCTACACCACCCTTATTGGTGATAATCAAATTATTATCAGCAGCAACTGTTATTGCCCCGTTCACGGCAGAAATATTGTTGGAAATAATTAAATCTCTGTAGTTTTCATCAACCCCATGGGCAATTATAGTTACATTACCAAAATCGGAAACCACTTCCCCCGTCTGTTCCCCCGCACCAAATTCCAAATACATATCACCCTTGGAATGCATACCCTTGTCACTATATACATAACCCTTGGGTGCCTTGAACTGCAAATCCCCCTCCGCATCAAATTTGTGCAACTCCGGATTATGCTTATATTCGGCATCCACGCTGTAAACAACCGCATGCCCGCTGTTGGATGTAAAGGAGATATTGCCTTTGGCGGCGTCGTCACCGGTGCCTGCGTTGGCATCCATATCACCAAAAGTTACTACGGATTGCTCCGCCATAATGATAATGTTGCCGTTAATAGTCAGCATATTGCCTTCCTTATCATTCAGGAAAGAATAAGTGATGCCATCTTGCAAATCACCGGGCAACACATCCGTCTGTTCCATGGGCGTAAGACCCCGGGTCTTTTCACTGCCATTAGCCGTGATTTCAATATTGCCGTTATTAGCAATCAAACTGCCCTTGTTCACCACCAGTCCTTCCAAATGCCCGTCCGAGGCAGTTATCATTCCCCGGGAAATAATGGTTATGGTTCCGTCCTTGGTTTCCAAACCCCGTTCCACGGACATGCCCTGATACTGGGTGGGAATCTCAGCCGAAACCCCCATTTCTATCGCCGCAGCAGTTCCGATGGCAGGCAGATTATAAATGTCATGCAAACTGTCGATGGTAATATTCTTCCCTGCCGCCAAGGCCTTGGTGTTTACCACATCCCCGTTAGGTGCCAAAAGAGAGATACTGCCCCCGGAACAAATCACCGAAGCATCATCCTGTCTCAGTTCGTCCGTATTGAAAATATTGCCGGTTTCGCTCTTCAGAACAACATCCCCTTTGGCGGCATAGATATCACCACGGTTTTCCAAATTCTTATAGGCCGTGATTTCCACGGCAGATGTCTCAGAACCGTTGGCGACATAAATATCACCATTAACATTATGTACCTCACCCTCAAGGGACTGAATGACAACTTTTCCCGTACCCACATGAATATCGCCGGTGTAGGTTTGGCCGCCCTGCTCTATTTCGCCATTGATAATATTCCCCTTGGCAACAAGGTTCACATTGCCTGTTTGCTTAACCACCAGCTCGCCCTGGTTTTCAAGAGTACCATTATTGGACTTGAGGTTGATGTCGCCGTTCTCTGTAATCAGCCCCCTGAATTCAGAACCGGCGGAAGCACTACCACCAATGGCAGGGAGATTATGAATATCATCGAAACATTCAATTGTAATGCTCTTGGTGGCCCGCAATGTTTTGGTATTAGTAATATTGCCCAAAGGTGCCACTATGCTGATGTTACCATTGGATGAAACCACCGATTCCCCATCATCAAGCAATTCATCCGTATTAAAGATGTCGCCCCCATACATGGATTTGAGGGTAACATCACCATCGGAAGCGTAAATATCCCCGGTGTTATATACGCCCTTAAAGGTTATCCCTTCCAGAGTACTTGTTTTCAAATGGGAAGCAATTTCATCTGCGGACATATTGTTGTAATCCAATCCGTCCCTGTCCATAGCGTCCGCATCCAAAAGAACTTCCCCTTTGCCCTTGACATGAATGTCCCCGGTATTATAAACATTGCCGGTGGCCTGCAAAGTAACGTTGCAACCGGTCCCATCCCCCTTATCGTTGATGACATAAATATCTTTGTGGTTAATTAAATCCGTGGAACTATCCAAAAAGACATCCCCATTGAAGGAATAAATTGTTCCCTCATTCTCAGTTGAGCCCATGGAGTCCAAATGCACAAGACCCCGCCCCTGGGAACCCTTATCCGCCACAATCAGACCAGTATTATGAACCACAGAATCCTTTGGGGCCGTCAACGATTCCCTCGTATATGCTTTTACCAAATCCTTAAGTATGGCCTTGGTTTCCTCGAATAAAAGCGCCGAATTGAGAAGCTCATAGTCATCCAGGAAAACATCACCGCCCCGGCTATTCTCTCCCACTGCAAAGGTTGTGCCTGCCGACAAATCGGCCTGATTTTCCAAACCCTTAACCGTCAAAAGCATTACATCTTCCCCGGCATACATATGTACATCACTACTTGCGGAACCCGGTTCCGGCTCAGCCGGCAATGCTGCCCCCGCCAAAGCATACACACCATTATAAATACCCTGGTCGGAAACCAAATAAATACTCTTTTGGGCTTCCATATCGGCACAGTTCCAAATCCCTCCCGCACTCACGGCCACAATACCCCGTTCCGACTTAATGGTGCCAAAGTTGGCCATTTCCTTCCTGCTGCCCAAATAAATGTCACCATCTATGGAAGTGATTTTGTATAAGTTGGTCAAATGCCCCAGGGATTGCAAATCAATGGTACCGTAGGCATGAACAGGTCCCACCACCGCCATATCCTTAGTTTTATCCAACTTCCCCATGCTTGCGGGTTCGTTATAGACCCAAACAGAACCCAGAACCGGGTTATATTCCTTGCTGAAATCGTCATAAGAGGAAATCTCAATCGTCAGCATATCTCCCGTCTCCTGGGGGTCATCATCCGCCACATTGTGATAAACCACACTCTCCTGATAGTTATGCAGCGTCACACTATTGCTGTCATTCCTGCCGCCCAGATAAATGCCTCTGGTGGCACTGACCTGCAAACTGTTGGCCTGAATTTTGGAAGTACTGCTGAACACCGCTTTTGTGTCGTCTTCAGCAAAATCCATCCTGCCGGAAATCCTGCTGTCATAATTAGACGAAGGTCCCTGACGGACAATGCCACCCTCATCTTCACTGTAAGCCCTGGCACCGTAGGAAAGTTCCGGTTTTTCCCCTGCCGTCAGAGTAACATTTTCCGCCTTCAAGGTAATCCCCTCCGCCAAATTAATGTCATTGGTGGCAGTCATCACAATATCCTTGGCGGTGATATTTTTGTTCATGCTGATATTGCAGTTGACCTTTAGCGTGAATGTCCCAGCCACATCAATCGCATTCTTCAAATTCAAGATGCCGTTCAAAGTGATTTGTACATCACCCTCTGTGCCGCTGCTCAAATTTGCCAGATTAAAGTAACCCTCGGCCTTCTGCTTGTAATTCTCCGCAGCCACCGGCTCAACCCTGCTTACGCCTTCCACATAAATATCCTTGCCCGCTGTCAGGGATATCACCCCTTCATCGGTGGCAAAGCCGGCCACCCCTTGATCAAAGCTGCTGTTCAAAATCCTCACAATATTGTCAGCACTACCAATGCTGCCCGCAGAATTCAAACAAATCATGCCATTGGTATTGCTGCGGATAAATCCCTGTAAATCGCTATCCCGTTTAACTAAGTAAATATCCCCCACACTATTTACAAAAATATTACCGCCATCAGGGCTGAAAACATCCCCCGTCCTGCCCCCAGTCATAGAAAGAATGTTCAAAGGGGTACTGTTCAAATTATTCAGATAAATGTTCCCCGTAGCCGTTGCCGCAAGAGTTCCCCCGGCCAAGGCAATTGTCACAGGAATATCCTTAGTACCTATGCTGCCCAACGGTACTCCCGCCCCCTCCGCACCAGTATTGATAACAATGCTTTTACCTAAAATGACGGGGGTATTGGGCTCATTCCTAACATTATAGAGATTACCCCAAACATTGAACTGCACATCCCCCTGGGTCGTATAAGCCGTATAAAGACGCATATCATAGTTTTGAACGATTGCTTCATCCAAATCTTGAACCTTGCGACTTTCCACAAAAATATTGTTTTGAACATTGTCATCGTTATTGAACTTAATGATGGTAATTTTTCCCTCCGGATTATCGGTCTGTTGCAAACCAATGGCCAGACGTTCCCGCACAATGGCCTTCTTTTCCGATGCTCTCCATTCCACCGTGGAAGCGTCCGCAGTGGACAGGGCCTTCAAATCATCCAAATGCTTAAGATGCCCCTCAGCATCCATTTCCCCCAGGGTGGATAAATCCACTTCACGGATCCTGTCGCTGTTCAATCCCACACTGTCACGCACCACCAGGTTAATGTTCCTGCCATAAAAATTGGCCGCCTTGTCGGATGTCACCACCCCGGAATCCGGGTTGATAACTTTGCTCTGAATGGAATAGAGCAACTGATCCGGATTCCAATAAGTGTAATCGGCGTCACCACCCTTGACTTTCTTGAGAACCGCCTTCTTTTCATCAACCAATTCCGTATCACCGCCGGCAATCATACCCATTTGCCGCCACTGGGCCAAAAGCTCATCATCCGAAATCCGGTTGGCCCTGGATTCGTAAGGCAGGGCATCAATCACACCCCCTTCAGGAACCGCCACAGTCACATCGCCCCCGTCCGAATAAATGGTGCCCACACGCAAATTGCCTGTGGTCTGAATAAGGTCTATATTCCCCTTGGCATGGACGTTCACACTGGCCAACATGGTGTCACTGCCCACCACATCATCCGCCTGGCCGCCCTTTATTCTCATACTGCTATCGCCAACGCCTTTGACTTCGCCATTTTGACTGATTAAATCAATACGGGAGGCCTGTACCAAATTGGTATCAGCGGCCTGATGAATATCCCCAACAGCCGTCAGGGATGCCCCTTTCGCCTTGGCGCCGCCCAAATCATCCAGCACCACATTGCCCTTGGCCTGATAGTTGTTGCTGATGACCACATTGGCAAAACCACCATCGGTAATAACACCTTTGAAGTTGACGTTATCCCCGGCGGTAACAGCGATATTAGCCAAATTATTCTTGGCACTGAGGTTGACGGTTGCACCGTACATGGCTGCAGAGGTCTGCTCAACAGAGCCGTTCTGAGAAGTAATATTGACAGCACCCTTCTCGATCCTGCCGGTAACCGTATCCCCATTTTTTACTTCATAAAGTTGGGCATTACCAACAATGCCGCCAACAGCAATGTTTTGAGCGGAAGTAACATTCACATGAGCATCCTCCGCCGCAACCCCGATAAAGCTGATATTGATGGGATTCGAAGCATTTACGCTGGCGTAATCGTACTGGGTAAGCCCCTCCTCACTCCTCCAGGTGTATTGTACCCATTTGTGGCATCCCAAATAACCGGTGGACCACTTTCTTGGAGCCCCTTCCTGATATTGGTTCTCTCCCTCAGATGTCTTGCCATGCAAAACCGTCATACCTGCCGAAGTGCTGGCAGATGTGTCGGACAAATAGATTCCCTTCTCCCTGGGTGTTGCCGGGCCCTTATCCCCGGTTTCAATGGGTTCCATCCCGCTTTGCCAAGCATCCAACTGGTCCTTGCTGGGAGTGCCGTCCATAGCCCCCCACCATTTGTCCATAGTGGTTATGGTATAACGGGAATACTTTGTCTCCTTATACCCGGACATCCAGTTGTAACGGAGGCCCTCAACCGGTTTATA
>JAZLMD010000158.1:0-2567 GCA_045598465.1 Acidaminococcaceae bacterium
CGTTCTAATCGTCAACCCACCACCATATCGCTTCGCTCCAGGCCTTAGGCATTAGGCATTAGTAAAGTCAATACGATGCGGACGTTTTGCGTTCTTGTTGTCCCTTTCGCAAAAACTCTTTCATAAAAATCCTTTCACCAAAAAATGATTGGAACGTGAAAAACTGATTTTTCGGTAGCGATACTATCGCACAAAATATTGCTACCGAAAAACCTCGTTTTCACAAAATCGTGTCGCTACGCTCCAGGGTTCAGCCAACAGCCATCAGGGTTGAGTAAAGTGGACAGAGTACGGTGAACTGGTATGGAAATATGGTCCTGTAATTAGACCAAAAAAGTTCGCACAGTGCTGGCTTTCCTGACACCTGACACCTGATACCTGAAACCTATTTCAACCACAGGAACATCTTACCACAATTTATAACTTATAACTCACAGTATACTCCATCTCACTCCCTCACAAACCCAATCCTTCCGGACTTCTTTACCGTCATCTTGTGTGCTTCGCACAGTTCCGTCAGCCCCTTTTCCAGGTCCTTCTGTTCCACACGTTTCCGGCCACTCCGCACCGCACTTCTGATGCCCTGACGTACCACATAGGTTACATCACTCAAAGGCCGTCCCACCATCTTTTCCGCCAGTTTTTTCACCTGCAATCTTGGGGCAGATTTGGTTTTGGCCAGTTCCGCCTTAAAAACCTTGGCAATTTCATCCGCCGTTGCCGGCCCCACCTCAATCTGATTGTCAAATCTCCCCGTCCGCAAAATTGACTTGTCAATCATCTCCAAATGATTGGTCATGCCGAACACAACAACCTTGTTATCAATGGCATCAGGAATGCTCCGCAACATTTCGTTGGTTTCCTCCACTCTGGAGGCCCATTGTTCCCCATCACGCCGGCCCACGTAGGTTTCCATTTCGTCCATAATCACTATGCTGGGGGCCTGTTCCTTGGCCTTTCTGAACAGTTTGGCAATTTTCTTTGCCGTGCCGTGAATATAACTGTCCCCCACAGTGCCGGAGTTAATTTCAAACACCGGCATATTCAAGCATTTTGCCACCTGTTGCACCGCATAGGTTTTGCCGCAACCCGGAGGCCCGTACAAAAGGGTGGCAGGTACATTATGAATGCCCATTTCTTCATATTCCTTTTGATGACGGAAGAAATCAATAATTTCTTCATTAAAATATTTATTCAATTTCTCCCGCCCCGGCAAACTGAGTTTCTTGATTTCATTCGGATGTCCACTCCGGTTTTGTGATATTGCTGACTTCTCTTTTACCGCCTCTTTCTGTACATCTGACACTTTTTCGGCATTTTCCAAATCCTCCAATACATCCCGGTCACATTCGTTATCCTCAGGGGCCATATCCGCATATTTGCGGGCCAATTCAATATTCTTCTCCGTACCTTTTCCGTACAAATAACACTCGGCAACATCCGCCGCATGGTAATCATAACCGTTATCAGTTGCTTTTTTCCAACATTCAAAGGCCTTTTTGTAATCCTGCTCCACCACATCGCCTTCCGCATAAAAACAACCTAATGTACCAATCGCCTGGGAATAACCCTTTTCGGCGGACATCCTAAAATACTTGAATGCCAATTCATCATCGGCATCCACGCCCTTGCCGTCATCATAATATCTGGCCAAATGACACATGGCTACTTCATTCCCGGCATCCGCACCTTTTTTCGCCCATTCCACCGCCTTATCCTGGTCTTCCTCCACACCATTGCCATATTCGTAACAAAAAGCGGTGTTGGCCATACACTCCCCGCTGCCCATTTCCGCTCCCATCAGGCAGTACTTGAAACATTCTTCCCAACTTCCGTTTCTGTTATCCTCCGGACAGGTCTCACGCATTTTCCTGATAATTTCTTCCAAAGACATCTTCTTTTTTGCCACAGTTACACCTCTTTTCTGTCAACACTCTCACGCCATTTTACCGGCACCACCCTTTTTCTTCTTTTCAAGCTTTTCCAATTTTTTATTCAATTCCTGAACCTCTTCATCGTCCTCATCCGCCCGATCCAGCCACAAACGGGCATACCCCAGGTCTTTTTTTACCCCAATACCTTCCATATAGATATACGCCAGTTTCGCCCTTGCCAGTTTGGAGCCCCGCGCCGCCGCCTCCTGCAACAGCATGGCACATTTTATATCGTCTTCTTTACCCTTAGAGTCATTATGAAGTAACACTGCTGTATTATAAGTCGAATCCAAAAATCCTGCCTTAGATCCCTCTTCATACCAATGTAATGCTTTCTTCAAATCCTTCTTCAATCCCAAACCGTGCTCATACAAATGGCCTAAAATATCCATGGCACTGCCAACCCCTTTTTTAGCGGCTTTCAGAGCATATTCATAGGTTTTGGTATAATCCTTCTCCACCCCCTCGCCTTCCAAATACAACGCCGCCAAATTATTAAAGGCCACCGGATAACCCACATCCGCCGCCAATTCAAAATATTTTTTTGCGGTTTCATAATCCTTATGACTGTAAGCATCATTACCCAAAAACATCATAGCATCAATGGACTGAAAATCCTCCGCTGCCGTTTTA
>JAZLMD010000159.1:0-3653 GCA_045598465.1 Acidaminococcaceae bacterium
CCATGTATTTCAAAAATGTAATATAGAACTTGCCGATAAAATCAATCTTGTTCGCAAATTGCGGAAACCACAGACCCAAGGCAATGCCAAGGATTAAGCCAATAAATGTGGCAACAGTTAATTTATTTTTCATACGGATTCACCTCTTAAAAAAGTGGTAACATTATATCATAGTGCAGTATTTATTTCAAACAAAACAAAAATCCCCGCCCATTCTGACGGGGATTTTTTATACAATAATTTTTAGAAGTGGTAGGTGTAACCGATACTGAAGATTTTAGCAATGCTGTCTGTCATACGAGCGGATTTATAACCATCGGTTTTAGTATGATCAACAAAATTTTGGTCCCCCTCAACTTGCCAGCCAATGGTCAAAGCAAGGGTATGCCATTTGTCGGTGTATTTTACACCGGCACTATAGGTGCGGCGGCAACCGATTGGCACCATATATCCACCGCCAACAGTTGGAATACCATCATCATCAAAGGCAAAGCCCAACATACCGGTATATTTAGGACTGAACTTGTGTTCATAACCAATTGCCAAACGCCAGGTATCCTTCCAATTATGTGCTGTAAAGGCCTCTGTGTTTATCGGACTGCCAATGTGCAAAGTCAGTTGCTTGAAGTTAGACCAATTGGTACGGATAGCACTCAATTCCACCCTGTTCTTCTTGTCAAACCTGTGACTATAGCCGAAATGATAAGAATCCGGCAACATAACCTCACCCCAGGCCTTTGTGCTAGGAAGATTACTGTAGAAATCCGCATTCATATTGTGTTTCATACGACTGCGATAAGCAAAACCGAACTCGTCTTTTTCAGTAGCCGCATAACGCAGGCCCATATTCCAACCCAAAGCCCAGGACTCTCCCTTGGCCTCAATTGATTTAAACGGCAATAACTGAGTCCCCCCGTACGGATGTGCCTTAAAATCCTTCTCCAAAGTCAATCCCACATAGTTAATGTCAGCACCCACTGCCCAGTAAAATTTTCTGCCGGATTTGCGGGCATAGGTGGGGGTGATGCTAAGGCCATTCATTTTGCCGAACTGGTTATTGGTGGCAGGCAGAGAACCCTTTTCAAACTCGCACATATTACCGAAACGGCTGAATACTCCCAAACCAATCCATTGCTTGTCATCCATTTTCCTCACATAATAGGTTCCGGGGGCCCAGGCCGGATGTACCCGATTATGGCCGGTTTCCGTAGTACCTAAAAGTGATGTAACAGTATAGTCCCCATGGGGAGCGATATAAGTGGCACTTACTTTGATTTGATTGCCTTCGCAAAGAGTGATGCCTGCAGGGTTATAAGCCATATTGCCGGCGTCATTCTCAATGAACATGGCTGCGCCGCCCATAGCCACGCCTTCCGCATGATGTTCGATAATGCCGTAGCCCTCGGCAAAAGCCGCTGTAGGAGCCATGATTGCCGCCAAAACAATGGCAGCAGATAAAGATTTCTTCATTTTGATAGTTCCTTTCTCATAAAAAAATCGGTCGCAAGTCAACATCCTTACGACCAAAATTATACTCCGAAAAAGATTTTTTGCAATCATTTTCTTATTAAACGATTGATTACTTGAAATATTTGTTTAATGTGCCTTAGTAAGAACATCACTCAACCCCGTCAATAAATCCTCCGGCCCCACTCCCTTGACATCTTTGGAACCCTGACGGTGCCTGACTTCCTCCATATCCAAAACTTCCCGTTCCTTCAGTTTGACCGCCGGTTGCCAAAGGGTACTGGCAGCGGTTTCCGCCTCCACCGCCCTGCCGGCCAAACGCAGAAGTTCTATTTTCTTCTGCCAAATCTTCTCCGGATTTGCTGTTATGAACTCACCTTGGAACTTTTCGCAAATATCCACCGCCTCGTCCTGATAACGCAGGGCCGCCTCCGGATTGTTGGCCAGCCCCATAATAAGCTCCACCATATCAATCAGACAAAGTACCTTATGTTCTGCCTGGCTGAAACCCTCAGCCGGCCTGTCCTGCAAATCCGGCTCCACCTCCAAGACCGTAGCCAGCACCATCAGGGCGTTCTCATAATCGCCCATAGAAAACAAAGTCCTGCCCGCATAGGATCGGCAAAGCCAATTATCATAATCACCGACAAAAGAAGGCGGCACCGGCAATGCCGAGTGCTTTAACCTGTTCACAATCTCAGGCCATTCCTCCTTAGTTATTCCGCCCATACTTCTTCCTCCTCACTTTTTTGTTGTTAACCCACTTCAATACTACCACATATTGTAGCATATTACTTAAAAAAATAAAACAAGCATTACAAAGTTGACAAATCCCCGGTAAATCCATATAATAACGTGAAATTGAGGTTTTTATGTTCAAATTAGTGAAAAGTATTTTCATATTAGTTTTCATATTTGCCTGCGTTTTTCTCTATGCCAATGAGGCCCCCGTAGTTGCCGAGCAACAGCCCGGGACAAAGCGTTTCAGCGTCTATATGAACGGCCAAATATCCCGTTTCAATTCCAACCTGGATAAGGTTGAAGATGCCCTGAAGGAAAACGGCATAATCTTCAACAAAAAACAGATGTTCCCCAAACCCAGTGCGGAACTGATTGATGGCACCCAAATCTTCCTGCTAAAGCGGGGGGAGAAATTTGAATTCAAAGAATTTGCGGTGGCGGAAATATCTGTGGAATATGTGGATGAGCCCACCTTGGAATACGGGAGCAGACATGTCATTCAGAACGGATTGCCGGGCATCGATAAGGTGATTTTCAAAGTTGATGAGAATGGTGTCCGTAAGGAAATCGGCCGCATTCATAAAATTGCCCCCAAAAAATCCATTGTGCAAAGAGGCACCAAGGATTGCGTCATGACCGAACAGGGACTGAAGCACTACAAAAAGAAATTCGTGGCCAACGTGAGCGCCTATACCATTGAGGACGGTAACGGTGACGGGGTCACCAGCATCGGCATCGTACCCTACGAAGGGGTGGTGGCGGTGGATCCGGAGTTCATCCCCTATCACAGCAAACTCTTTATCCCCGGCTACGGTTTGGCTGTGGCCGCCGACACTGGTGGCGCCATTGTGGGCAACTGCATCGACCTTTTTATGTATGACAGGGACCGGGCTTGGCAATGGGGCCGACGCTTCATTGAGGTCTATATATTGGACGACTGATGTTAAAAGAAGTATTGATTGTTGAAGGGAAAATGGATACCCTAGCGGTACGGCGGGCGCTGGAGGCGGATACCATCGAAACCGGAGGGTTCACCCTTAGCGAGAATACATTGAACAATATTGCCGCCGCTTACCGCAAGCGGGGCATTATTATTTTGACGGACCCGGACGGAGCGGGGGAAAGGATACGCCGCTTCCTGACGGAACGGTTCCCCGGGGCGGGGCAGGCCTTTGTGCCCAAGATTGACGCCACCGCCAACAACGACGTGGGGATTGAACAGGCCGGCCCGAAGGCCATTCTGCTGGCCCTCAGCAAAGTTCGGCACAGCAATATCACCCCTTCTGAAGAATTCACTATGAAGGACCTGCTGGACAACGGTCTCAACGGAGGTCCCAAGTCCTCGGAACGGCGGGCGAAAATCGGGGCCACCCTTGGCTTGGGCTACGCCAACGCCAAAAAAATTTTGGAACGGCTAAACCGTAACGGGAGCACACGAGGTGACT
>JAZLMD010000160.1:0-2495 GCA_045598465.1 Acidaminococcaceae bacterium
CTTTTGCAAAAGCAAATTATACTGCTTTTCCGTACCCAGCAAAATTACATCAACATATTTTTCCGTTCCCAAAATGGTGCTCATGGGCGTAACCGCATCTCCACCCAAAGCCAGCATTTCCTGCTTCAAAATATTAGCCGCCGGAGTCCGCACCCGGCTTAGCTTCAAAGGAATAACGGAACTCTTGCTTTTGAAAATGTCAAAACTCCCGGCATGGGCCCCGCTGTTTACAATTTCCTTCTGCACCACAGCCGGCGCCATACGCCAAATCATTGCCAACCTCTTTCCACCACGGCAAAGGCGTTATGGTTATGGATACTTTCGATACTCTCCACCCGCACCCTGTAGGCCTTGATACGCTTATCCTTATCCAACATCAATGCCAGCTCACGCACCGCATCTTCCACGAAACGGGGATTGTCATAGGCATGCTCGGTTACAAATTTTTCATCCGGGCGCTTCAACAAACTGTAGACCGGGGAACTGGCTGCCCTGTCCGCCATCTCCGCCAATTCCTCCAACCACACCATCTCACCCGCCAGAATTTCTATACGGGCCACGGCACGCTGATTATGAGCCCCCCGTTTGCTAATCTCCTTGGAACAGGGGCACAGGGTTTGGATGGGGATATCCGCCCGCACCTTCAGGAAAAACTTGTCCCTTTTTTCCGCCGTAAAAACGCAATCAATATCCATGGGAGCAACTTTACCCGATACAGGAGCCGCTTTCCTCAGAAAGTAGGGAAACTCCAGCCGCATCATGGCACTTTCCGCCTGCAAATGTTCTTTCAATAAATCCAGAACCCTTTCCTCCTGACCCAGTTCCAAATATTCCAACTCCTGCAAACACTCCACAAAACGGCTCATATGGGTACCCCTGGTGTCCTGGGGCAAATCCACCGCCAGGCGCACCTTGGCCACAGTATGCTGCACACCCCGTTGCTTGTCCCGCAACTGCAATGGCCAACGAATCTCATCCACACCAACATATTTCAGCGCCACCCGGCGCTGGTCTTTTTCACTCTGTACATCCTTCATCATTCACCCCGGTATACACAACCGTTATTCTGTGTCTCCCAAACTACAACCTCAAACAAATGGTAGTTCTCACACAGCAGGACATCCGCCAACTTATCCCAAACATAAACGGCAATATTTTCTGCCGTAGGCACGGGCAGAATATCGTTCAGGCACTTATGGTCCAACACATCCAACACCTGCTCTTTAACAATCCGCTTCAGCACTGCAAAATCAATAACCATACCCTCTTCGTCCCTCTTACCTTCCACTTTCACCAACAATTTATAGGTATGCCCGTGCAGGGCTTCGCACTTTCCGTGATAACTGGGAACAAAATGGGCCGCATCAAAGGTAAACTGTTTTATTACCAACATCTTCCCACCTCGTCAAAATTTAACAAAATCAACCTCGTTCAATTTGCCCAACTGCCGCAGGGCCTCATAGGCCACCACCGCTACAGAGTTGGACAAATTCAAACATCTGGCTCCGGGAATCATAGGTATCCTGACACAATCCTCAGGAAACCGCTCCCTGATTTCCTCAGGCAGTCCCTTGGTCTCCTTGCCAAAAATCAGCAATGACTCTTCAGTATACTCCGCCTTGGTATAGCTTTTGGACGCCTTACTGGTCAAAAAAAATTTGGCGGCACGGGGGAACTTGGCCAGCACATCATAAATGCTGTCGTAATAGTGAATCTCCAACTTATCCCAATAATCCAAACCGGCCCTTTTCAAATGCTTGTCATCCACGCTGAACCCCAAAGGCCGTACCAAATGCAAAGGTATTCCCGTCACCGCACAAAGCCGTGCCACATTCCCCGTATTGGCGGGAATCTCCGGCTCAACCAAAACTATATGCATAAACCGCTTTTCCTTCCCTAACCCCTTGTCACATCATCAGCATAGCATAATAATGTGCCATAATTTTTTCGCAATAGTTGGCTCCCGTAGCCCAAATCCCGTTAAGGCCGTACCAATTGGTAATCAAACCCCGTTGCATACGGATTCTATGCACCAAATCATACCTCGGGTCAATAACCTTTACTTTCGGCCCATCTTTCTGACAATAGGCCAACAAATGCTGGATATGGGCCCTAACACCCTCCTGGGCTGTATCAAACCTGGCCCCCTTGACCGTTTTGCCGGTTGTTCCCAACCCGCAGAAATTGTTTTGATTGGGACGCACCGTACCCCTGAAACTGAAACTCCCCGTCTCCAAAATGGCCTGGCAAAAAGCCAAATCCGGACGTACCCCTTCCCTTTCCGCTTCATCATAATAGTAATCTACAATCTCTTTGGCACTGCAATTGAGCTGCACCCGTCCGGAGGCATTCTTGAGCAAATATTGCAAGGCCTGTTGCCTGGGCACCCTTGCTTTGCCAAGTATCTTAATTGTCTTGTAATCCGCAGGAATTTTAAATTTGCCAAAATTAACCGTCTTAATCTTTCCTGCCTCAACCCTCTCTTCCTTCACCGG
>JAZLMD010000161.1:0-3304 GCA_045598465.1 Acidaminococcaceae bacterium
ACCGCAGGCAAGCTGGATTTGGCCAACCGGGCCAAGAGGTTGGATTTGGATGCCATCCATGATACGGTACATGAAATGGCCAAGGACGAAGCCCGTCACGGTCGTGCTTTGAAGGGACTTTTGGACCGTTATTTCAAATGATTTTAATAAAACGCTTCTGTGGCGGATACCACAGAAGCGTTTTGATTTGCAAAAAAAAGTAAATTGTGTTACAATATGAATAACATTTTTTAGAGGAGGTAGTTTAATTGTCGCTGAAAATAGTTACTAAGCGTTGCAAGGGCTGTGGCATTTGTGCCGCCCTGTGTCCCAAGCAGGTTTTGAAAGTTAACGAAGTCGAGAAAATCGAAGCGGTTAACGAAAAAGAGTGCATCAAGTGCGGCCAGTGCGAGTTGCATTGTCCCGACTATGCGATTTTTGTGGAGAAATAGGAGAGAACGCCATGCGAAAATTATTGTTGCAAGGTAATCAGGCAGTGGTGGAGGGGGCCATTGCGGCGGGCTGCCGCTTCTTTGCGGGCTATCCCATTACTCCGTCCACTGAGGTTGCCGAGTTGTTGGCTGAAAAACTGCCTGTAGTGGGCGGTAAGTTTGTGCAGATGGAGGACGAGATTGCTTCCATCGGTGCTGTTATCGGAGCGTCTTTGACCGGCAAGAAGGTTATGACTGCCACTTCCGGCCCCGGCTTCAGTTTGAAGCAGGAGCTGTTGGGTTATGCCTGTGCCGCAGAGATTCCTTTGGTTCTGGTGAATGTGCAGCGTGTGGGCCCTTCCACCGGCCAACCCACCAGCCCCAGTCAGGGAGATGTTATGCAGGCCCGTTGGGGAACCCACGGGGATCATTGGCTGATTGCTTTGAGCCCCAGTTCCGTGCCTGAGTGCTTTGATTTGACCCGCAGGGCTTATGAGCTCAGCGAGAAATACCGTGTGCCTGTAATTATGTTGATGGATGAGGTTGTGGGGCACATGCGGGAAAAGATTGAGCTGCCTGACAATTATGACGGAATTGAGCAGCCCGTGCGGAAGCAGCCCACCTGCAAGCCGGAGGAATTTTTGGCTTACAAGGCGGATGAGGACGGCGTTCCTGCCATGCCTCCCTTTGGCAGCGGCTACCGCTGGCATGTAACCGGACTGGTACATGATGAGACCGGCTTCCCCAAGGGGACTCCAGCTGCCACCGTGGCGGCAGCAGACCGTCAGCATAACAAGTTGGCAGATCACTATGACGACATTGTTACCACCGAGGACTTTATGATGGACGGTGCGGAATTCGCAGTGGTGGCCTTTGGCGGTGCGGCAAGAACCGCTTGGGATGCGGTAACCATGGCCAGGGCGGAGGGTCTGAAGGTGGGTCTGGTACGTCCCATTACCATTTGGCCTTTCGCTGAAAAGCAGATGGTGGAATTGGCCGGCAAGGTCAAAGGCATTCTGGTTCATGAATTGAATTGCGGACAATATGTTGGTGAAGTGGAGCGGGCTGTGAAGGGCAAAGTACCCGTAATCAGCTACGGCAAATATGACAACGAGCCGGCAACTCCGGCCCAACTTTTGGCAGAGATTAAAAAAGCGATGGGAGGGGTAAAATAATGAGCAGTGAAGCATTGATTGAAAAATATTTCCGTCCCGGTCGCCTGCCCCATATCTGGTGCCCCGGCTGCGGCAACGGCATTGTTACCGGTTGCATGGTAAGGGCCATTGACCAACTGGGTTTGAACAAGGATGATGTGGCAGTGATAAGCGGTATCGGCTGCAGCAGCCGTGCCAGCGGCTATCTTGATTTTAATACGGTACATAGCGCCCACGGCAGGGCTTTGCCCGTGGCCACCGGCGTAAAACTGGGGAACCCCAAACTGAAGGTTTTGGTGGTAACCGGTGATGGGGATTGCACCGCCATTGGCGGCAACCATCTGATTCATGCGGCCCGTCGCAATATAGATTTGACCGTGGTGCTTTTCAACAACAGCATCTATGGTATGACCGGCGGCCAGTATAACCCCATGACCCCCACCGGCAGCAAGGCCACCACCGCCCCCTACGCCACCATTGAACACGACTTCAATATTGTGGAACTGGCGAAGGCGGCTGGAGCAACCTTCGTTGCCCGGGGTACTACTTTCCACGCCCAACAACTGGTGGATTTGATTAAGAAAGGTGTTGAACACAAGGGTTTCAGTTTGATTGAATGTGTATCCGCCTGCCCCACTTCCTTCGGTCGTCAGAACAAGATGGGCAATGCGGATGATATGATTCTTTGGCAAAGGGACCATGCCGTGATGGTTGGGGCCTGGGACAAGCTTTCTGAGGAGCAGAAGGCGGGCAAATTCCCCATCGGCGTACTCTATGAGGACAACAGCCGTATTGAATACACCGAGGCGTATGACGCATTGATTAAACGGGCACAGGAGGCAGCAAAATGAAAACAGAATTGAGATTTTCCGGTACCGGCGGTCAGGGCGTTATCACCGCTGCCATTATTTTGGCGGAGGCCGCATTGCATGACAACAAGAATGCCGTACAGAGCCAGGCCTACGGACCTGAGGCCCGTGGCGGTTCCAGCAAGGCGGAGTGCATTATCAGTGACGGAGCCATTTATTTCAGCAAGGTCACTGCCCCTGACGTGCTTTTGGCCATGAGCCAGGAAGCGGCGGACAAATACAGCAAGGACTTGAAGGACGATTGCATCGTTATCACGGACAAACTTTTCGTGACCAATGTTCCTAAGGTTAAGGGCACGGTATACGAGTTGGACATCACCCGTGCCGCCAGGAATGAGTTGGGCAAAGCTCTGTTCAGCAATATTGTGGCTTTGGGTGCTGTGGTGGCCGTTACCAAGATTGTCAGTGAAAAGTCCCTGGAGAAAGCTGTTCTGGCAAGGGTTCCCAAAGGAACGGAGGAGAAGAACAAAAAGGCCCTGGCCATTGGCAAGGCCTTGGTGGGCTGATTCGTTATGTGAATTCAGAACTAAGAACTAAGAACTAAGAACTTAGAACTAAGCTCTGAGTTCTGAAATATTTCGGGAATGAAGTTCTCCCTTGAAATTTGAGGATTTTCAAAACTGCGATTAAAGCTAATGACTTCTGTTTTTTGTAACAGAAGTCATTTTTTTAGGAGGGTTTGGCAGTGATTACAAAATGTTTGTTGGTGGGAATGGGCGGTGCCTGCGGTGCAATCTTAAGGTTTTTGGTCAGCACCGCAGGATTAAAATTATTGAATGTGGCATTTTTTAATGTTACAATGTTTATAAATATCCTGGGGAGTTTTTGTATTGGCGGGGCCGCCACACTGATTGATGATTTGTCCCTGCGG
>JAZLMD010000162.1:0-6475 GCA_045598465.1 Acidaminococcaceae bacterium
ATTAAGGAAAATTTTGTCGACAAGGACCGTATGCGTTTTGCCAAGACCCTGCGTCAGGAGCTGATCGATGTGCATTTCAAAACAGTAAAGTAAAATCCGAGGTTTATTTTTTTACAAATTGATGTATAATATATTACAAATAACGAATTAAATAATCTTATCAAACAATCGTCAGCATTAAACTGCATGAAGGAGGCCGAATATGACTATAGCGGATATTTTTGATGCCAGAAAGGTTTTACAGGGAGTTGCCCGGAGAACCCCCATTATCAAAAGCATCATTACCGACAAATGCCAGTTGTACCTGAAGCCGGAAAATCTTCAGGTGACCGGTTCGTTCAAAATCAGGGGCGCCTACAACAAAATCAGCCGGCTGACCCCCGCCGAAAAACAGGCAGGCATTATCGCCTGTTCCGCCGGCAATCATGCCCAGGGGGTGGCCCTTTCCGCCCAAAAACTGGGAATCCGGGCGGTAATCTGTATGCCTGCCTCCGCACCCCAGGTCAAGGTGGATTGCACCAGAAATATGGGAGCGGAAATCGTACTTGTACCCGGCACTTTTGACGATGCCTACCAAAAGGCCCTGGAACTGCAAAAAGAATATGGCTACACCTTCATCCATCCCTTTAATGATGAGGCGGTAATTGCCGGTCAGGGCACCATCGGTCTGGAGATTATGGAGGATATCCCTGACGCAGATATTATTGTCTGCCCCGTGGGCGGCGGCGGACTGATTGCAGGCATCGCCTTTGCCGCCAAAACCATCAACCCCAATATCAAGGTCTATGGAGTGCAATCCGCCGGAGCCCCCAGCATGTATGCTTCTATGGCGGGCGGGTATATAACCAAGTTGGCCAAAATGGACACCATTGCGGACGGCATCGCCGTGGGTCAGGTGGGCTGGCTGACTTTTGACTTTGCCAAAAAATACGTGGATGATATTTTGGTGGTTACGGACGGAAAGATTGCCAAAGCCATCAAGGCCCTCATCACTTCGGAAAAACTGGTGGCGGAAGGGGCCGGTGCCACCCCCCTGGCCGCACTTCTGGCGGGCTATATTCCCGATATAAACAAGGACAAGAAAGTGGTCTGTGTGGTTTCCGGTGGCAATATCGACATCCCCCTCTTGGCAAGATTGACAACCTGGGAATTGGGATAAAAAAAACGGGCTTATGCCCGTTTTTTTATCCCAATTCCTATTTTCAAAAACCTTTTTTACTGTCCAGCAGGATGGTCACCGGTCCGTTGTTCACCGATGAAACCAACATGTGGGCCCGGAACACCCCGGTTGCCACCCTGATACCCTTCAACCGCAACTTTTCCACAAACTTTTCATAAAAGGCATTAGCCGTTTCCGGTTTGGCCGCCCCGTCAAAGGAGGGCCTTTTGCCTTTGCGGCAATCGGCGTAAAGGGTGAACTGGCTCACCGCCAGAATTTCCCCGCCCACGTCCTGTACGGACAAATTCATCTTGTCCTGACTGTCTTCAAAAATCCTGAGGCCCGCCACTTTATCCGCAATATAATCCAAATCCCTGTCCGTATCATCGGAACCCACGCCAAAAAACACCAGCAAACCCCTGTTAACTGCGCCCACAGTTTTATCCACCACATCAACCCGGGCCCCGTCCACCCGCTGTACCACTGCCCTCATTACTTTTTACCTCCGAAATTGGCCCGTTCCACACTGATAATACCTTTAATTCTGCGGATACGGTTCATTACATATTCCAATTGCGTCATGGTGGTGATATCCACCCCCATAGTGGTCACCGCCGTTCTGGTGGTGTTATCCACCCGGCAATTGACGTTAAACAGATTAAGTTTTGCCTCCGTAGTTATAGTCATAATATCCCCCAGCATGCCGGGCTTGTCCTCAGAGACAATCTTAATATTGACCTGATAGAGTTTGTCCAAGCTCACGTCCCAGCTCACATCAATCATCCGTTCACTCTCCCGGGCCGAATTGCTCAAAACATGAACGCAATCCGCACGATGCACGCTGACCCCGCTGCCACGGGTAACATAACCCACGATGGGGTCGCCGGGAATGGGATTGCAGCAACGGGCCAATTTGACCATAATACCGCTTTCCCCTTTAACTAAAATACCGTGACTGGAAACGGATTTGGAGACCCTGGGTTTCAAATCCGCCAACAAGGCGGAAAGGGTTTTATCGTTGTTCTGATGCTGTTCCTTTTTGAATAACTCAACTAATTTGGTAACAACAGTATGCACCGCCAGCCCGCCATAACCTATAGCGGCGTACATATTGTCCTCACTGTCTATATGGAGCTTGGTATATATTTTTTCCAACTTCTCCGAAGTTACAAAGGTCTTGACATCATAGCCCAAATGCCTGATGTCCTGCTCCAGCATTTCCCTGCCTTTGAGAATATTCTCCTCCCGGCGTTCCTTTTTGAACCAGTTGCGTATCTTGTTGCGGGTATCGTTGCTGCCGCAAATATTCATCCAATCACGGCTGGGACCGTTACCGGTCTTGGATGTGATTACTTCAACAATATCCCCATTCTTAAGTTTGGTGTCCAGAGGCACAATCCGTCCGTTGATTTTGGCACCGGTACACCGGTTGCCCACATCCGTATGGATGCGGTAGGCAAAATCAATGGGCACCGAACCCTGGGGCAAATCCAGCACATCACCCCTGGGAGTGAAAACGAAAACTTCGTCACTGAAAACATCCGTTTTCACCGTATCCACAAAATCCCCCGCATCCTTAATATCCCGCTGCCACTCCAACAACTGGCGGAGCCAGTTCAGTTTGGCATCAAACTTGGTATCCTTACCCCCTTCGGAATTCCCCTGCTGCTTGTAACGCCAATGGGCCGCCCCCCCCAGCTCGCTGACCTTGTGCATATCAAAGGTCCTGATTTGAATTTCCAGGGGCTGCCCCCCGCTGCTAAGCGCCGTTGTGTGCAACGACTGGTACCCGTTGGATTTGGGCACCGCAATATAATCCTTGAACCTGCCGGGGATGGGCAGCCACATGGTATGCACAATGCCCAAAGTGGCATAGCAATCCTGTACCGAATCCACCAGAATACGGATGGCCAAAAGGTCGTAGATTTCTTCAATGCTTTTCCTGTCCTTCAGCATTTTTTTGTGAATGCTGTAAAAATTCTTAGGCCGGCCCTGAATTTCACAATGAATCCCCGCCTCTGCCATTTTCTTCTTCATCACATCCATGGCGGCAAAAACCATGGCTTCCCGTTCCATTCTCCTGACCTTGACACCCTGCTGCAACTGGGTGTAAACATCCGGCTGGGTATAACGGAAAGCCAAATCCTCCAGCTCCCATTTGATGGCATGTATTCCCAACCGATGGGCCAGGGGGGCATAAATTTCCAATGTTTCTTCAGAAATCCGCTGCTGTTTGTAATCCGGCAGGAACTTAAGGGTACGCATATTATTCAGCCGGTCCGCCAGCTTAATCAGCACCACCCGGATATCCTTGGCCATAGCCAAAAACATCTTACGGTAGTTCTCAATCTGCCGTTCTTCCTTGCTCACATATTCAATCTTGCCCAGCTTGGTAACCCCGTCCACCAGTTGGGCCACTTCGCTGCCGAACTTTTCCCTCACATCTTCAAGTGTGTATTCAGTGTCTTCCACCACATCATGCAAAAAAGCCGCCGCCAGGCATTTCTCATCCATCTGCAGCTTGGCCAAAATTCCCACAACACCCACAGGATGCACAATATAGGGTTCTCCGGATTTACGCACCTGATCCGTATGGGCCGCCAGGGCAAACTCGTAGGCATGGTGCACAAAATCTATCTGTTCATCATTCAAATATTCCTCAATTTTATTACAAATTTCATTCAACTCAACGATATAAGCACCGCTTTTCATGGAGAATCAGACCTTCCTTAATGTTGTTTCAGTATATCAAACCTTGGCAAACGCAAATTTCTCTCACAAACATCCAAAACAGTTCTCCGATCCGGATTTTCCGTCCGTAATTGCACCCAATCACCCATCCCGTAGGCCAGCACCAAAAGGGGAATCCGGTTCTGCCTCAGCACATGGATCAGCCCCACCACATCAACCCGGGGCAAATCATAAAACACCGCCACCCTGTTCCTGTCACCAGCAACCTCATCATAACACCTGACCTCAATAAAGCGGCTGTCGTCACCGAATTGTTCCCTCAGGATCCTGTTGAAGTCCTCCTTATCCGAATTGACGTAAACACTGACGGCGCTTTCCGTCTTCAAAATCCGGGCCAGCATCACCAGCTTGTTCACCCTCAAAGCACGCAAATCGTAGATGGCCGGCCACTGGTTCAAGGAAATGGCATGGAGTTGCACAAACACCCCCCCGTCCCATTCGTTCCGCCGGGGCTGGAAGGCCACATCCGCCACAGCGCTCTGCCTGTCCAAAAGGTGAATCATATCCCCCCTGGACCACATCACCCCACGATACTGGCTGAAATTTTTTTCAAGATCAAAAGCCAGGTGGTTCCTCTTGACCCCGATAAGGCGGCAGTTCTGCAATCGGGCCTGCCTGTAAGCAAACACAGGCGCCGGATTACCTGAACCGAAGGGCTCTATCAAAGCCAAATCCTTCAAATCCTTAAGGGTGATCTCTTTATCTCCCGGCAGAACCATATCAATCATCAGTTGCTGATTGAAATCCGCCGGTGACATTTTACTCTGCACATACTGACGGAACCTTTTGACAAACTCGTCAAAATTTTCCGATTTCAAGGTCAGGCCCGCCGCCTGGCTGTGACCCCCGTACTGTATCAGCAAATCGCTCACCGCAGTCAGGGCATCAAACATATTCAGGCCGTGAATACTGCGGCAACTTCCCTTGCATATCCCCTCCGTCTCACTGAAAAGCAGGGCCGGCAACTGATATTTATCCACCATACGGCTGGCCACAATGCCGATAACCCCCTGATGCCAATGCTCCGACTTCAAAATAATGGCCGTATCAATATGTTGCATCACGTCCAGCATGGCGTTCGCCTCATCCTCAATCTCCTTGCCGATCCGCTGGCGTTCCCCGTTCTCATGGTCCAGAATATCAACTATCTCCGCAGCCCGTTCCTCACTCCCTGTAGTCAGAAGCTCCACCGCCATTTTTGCATCCCCCAGGCGGCCCACCGCATTCAATCTGGGTGCAAGCATAAAAGCAATATTTCCCGTACTAATCTCCCCGTCCTGTGGGAGAATACGTTTCACCAATTCCCTGACCCCCACGGACTGGCTGACAAGAATTTTTTTTAACCCCAGACGGACAATCTCCCGATTTTCATCAACCAAAGGCACAATATCCGCTACCGTACCGAAAGTCACCAAATCCAAATTTTCCGCCCACTGGCGCCCCAGCCGTTGCTCCAGGGCCTGACAAACCTTGAAGGCCACACCGGCGCCGCACAATTCCTTAAAAGGATAGCCGCAATCCTGCCTGTGCGGATCCAACACCGCCACCGCCTCCGGCAACCGTTCCGGCACAGCGTGATGATCGGTAATAATAATATCCAACCCTTCGGGGGCATTGGCCACCGCAGTAATACAACTGATTCCGCAATCCACCGTAATGACCAGGGTGGTTCCGTTCTGACGAATGGTTTTCAACGCCTCGTCATTCAGCCCGTAACCCTCCGACTTCCGCAGGGGAATATAACTTCCCACATTTGCCCCACGGCCCTGCAGATAGTTCACCAGTATGCTGGTGGCCGTAATACCGTCCACATCGTAATCCCCGTAAACCGTAATCTTCTCCCCCCGGTGCAGGGCCTGTTCAATACGCAGGCAGGCCTTGTCCATATCCAGCATCAACATAGGGTCATAGAAGGGTTGCTCCTTGCCAAACAAAAAATCCCGCATGGCATCTGCGGTTCTGAAACCACGTCCCAAAAGTACCGAAGTGACCAGGGGACTGACCCCGATTTCCTCGGCCAAATACATGGCCCTGTTACAATCTACATCAACCTCTTTCCAGAGTTTTTCCTTGATAATCATGACTTACAAACTTACTGACCGGCCGCCCCTTCCTTCTTCTCTGCCGGTGTCTCCTGTTTAACCTGGGCCTCCTCCGCCTTAACTTCTTCGGCCTTCACATTAACCGTATGCACCGGCTCCGTCAAAAGGGCAATATTTTTCTGCAAATCCTCAACTTGCCTGTTCAAACGGCTTATTTCCTTGTCGTTTTTATAATTTGCAACAAAATGACGGAATTTAGTATACATAAGCACCACACTGGACGCCAATGCCCCGGCCAAAAAGGAACCTAAGATAACACAAATCAAAGGTGTTTCAAACTGCCAAATAATGAAATTCAACGGCGTAATAGTTCCGTTCTGCAACGCCAGCAATGCCACAATGATACTGATGATACTTGTAATAATAATGTACGGCATAGTTACCTCCTGCATAAATTTTTTTTATTATATTACATCTTGACAAAAAAACACATAAGAAAACAAAAAAAACGCCTGACCACCCA
>JAZLMD010000163.1:0-6315 GCA_045598465.1 Acidaminococcaceae bacterium
CCACAGTATTTTGCGCTGTCACCGCCGTAATCACACTCATACCGTAAGTCCTGTGAGCTGCAAAGGTTTTCAAATCTGCCTGAATACCGGCCCCGCCGCTGCTGTCGGAGCCCGCAATGGTCAAAAGATTTTTCATTGCAACAACTTTCCGGCTTCAGATACCACGTTCTCCACAGTAAAACCAAATTTCTCCATCAGTACACCGCCGGGGGCACTGGCCCCAAAATGATTGATACCGATGGAAGCATCCGCATACCGCTCCCAACCGCAGGTGGTACCCGCTTCCACGGAAAGCACCTTCACTCCTGGAGGGAAAACAGATTTCCTGTATTCTTCCGGTTGGGCCTCAAACACATCCCAACTGGGCATGGAAACAACCGCCGCATCAATATTCCCGTCCCACAATACTTTTTGGGCCTCCAAAGCCAGGGCAACCTCACTGCCGGAAGCCGCAATAACCAGCCGGGGTGTATTTTTTGCCGGACTGATGACATAAGCGCCACGCCCGGCACCGCTCCTAATTACATCCCTGTAACCCTGCAAAACGGGCAATCCCTGGCGGCTGAGCAAGAGACAGGTGGGCCTGCTTCTATTCAAACAGGCCTGCTTCCAGGCCACTACTGTTTCATAGGCATCCGCCGGACGGATAACGCAAGTATTTGGCAACAAACGCAGCCCCATCAGTGTTTCAATGGGCTGGTGGGTGGGCCCGTCCTCCCCCACCGCAATACTGTCATGGGTCAGCACAAAAATACTGCCCTGTTTCATCAGAGCCGCCATACGAACGGAAGGTCTCAAGAAATCTGCAAACACGGCGAAAGTACTGCCAAAGGGAATAAAGCCGCCATGAAGATTCATCCCGTTCAGAATACAGCCCATAGCATGCTCCCTGATACCGAAATGAATATTCCTGCCGGTACGGTCCTCCGCACTGTAATATTTCTCTTCCTTCATCACTGTCTTGTTGGAAGGTCCCAAATCCGCACTTCCCCCATAGAAGGCCGGCAACGTTTTTGCCAATGCGTTGATTACCTCACCTCCCGCCTCCCGGGTGGACAATTTCTTCTTCCTCCCAAACAATTTAAAAAGTTTATCCGTATCAATTGTAAAATCATTCATCATCCGGTCATGCAGTTCCATAGCCAAATCCGGGAACTTGGCAAAATAACCTTGTAGCAAAGTATTCCACCGGTCTTCCTGCTGCTGACAACCGGCCAATTTGGCTTGAAAATGGGATCTCACCTCGCTCGGAACATGGAACATCTCAGTTCCGTCCCAACCGGCCCTAATCTTCGCCTCCGCCAACACTTCCTTACCCAAAGGTTCCCCGTGACAGGAGGCCATATCCTGCTTGGCAGTACCATAACCGATATGGGTACGGACAATAATCAAAGAAGGGCGTTCCCTATCCCTTTTTGCCACTTCAATGGCCATAGCCAAAGCCCCAATATTTTCACTGTCGGCAACCCTGAGCACCTGCCAGCCATAGGATTCAAACCGCATTCCCACATTCTCACGGAAAGCACCCCGGGTGTCACCTTCTATAGTAATCCTATTATCGTCATAAAGATAAATCAGCTTCCCCAACCCCAAAGTCCCGGCCAAGGATGCCGCCTCGGATGTCACACCCTCCATTTGGTCACCATCGGAAGTAATGCCAAAGGTATAGTGATCAACCACCTGATAACCGGGTCTGTTATATTTGGCGGCCAACATGCTCTCCGCCAACGCCAAACCAACACCCATGGCAAACCCGTGCCCCAAAGGTCCGGTGGAAACATCCACCCCGGGGGTAAGCCCCACTTCGGGATGGCCGGGGGTAATGGAACCCCACTGACGGAAATTCTGCAAATCCTCCAAGGAAACCGCATAACCTGCCAAATGCAACATAGCATAAAGGAGGGCACTGCCGTGACCAGGACTCAGAACAAATCTGTCCCTGTTGAACCATTGGGGATTGGCAGGATTATACTTCATAAACCTGTCCCAAAGGGTATAAATCAATGGAGCATTACCCAAAGGAAAACCCGGATGCCCGCTTTTAGCTTTTTCCACTTCATCCGCCGCCAAAAAACGTAGTGTTTTCACACACTCCATATCAATATTATCCATTTTTTCCTCCTCCTCTGTCGCTTCGCTCAAGGCGTCAGGGGTGAGGGTTCAGCCAACAGTGTAGAGTAAAGTCACTACGATGCGGACTTTCTACTTCTTGTCGTCACCCCACCACCGGCCGCCAGATAAACATATCGCCGGTCCCCCGCCCCTCAAGGGGACGGACGAGAAAACTTCGCACTCTGCTGACTTTCCTGCTCTGATTACAGGAACATCTTACCATCCCTACGCCCTGCGCTCTGCGCCTTGCGCCCTATAATCCCCTAACACCTGATACCTGATACCTGATACCTGAAACCTAATCCCCAAGCTCCAGTGCCTGATATGAATTGGGTCTGGTATCCTTCCAAAAACACAATTCCGCACTATAAAGGTTCTGAAACCTCCGCAGAAACCCTGATTCCCCATTACCCGTTACCAACTGCTTCCATGTTGTCAAAATATCTTTCTCCGTCCTGCCGGTAACCCTGGCTACACCGCACAGCAAATTGAGTATTCCCAGAAGCAATCTTCTTTCGCATGCTTTACGTTCAACCTCATCCGACATTTTTTCGATACGTTCAAAAAGAATGACTTCCAAATAATGTACCAATCCGAAAAGACCATAGGCCTTTTCATAACCGTAACGCTGGCTGGCAACTTGAAAATGAAAATAATAACTGCTGAGCCGCCCATAAACAAATTGCCAATCATCAGACCCGTAAAGAAGCCGCAAATAACACCTTACCAAAAACAAACTGCCTTCGCCAATACCCCGGGAGGCAATCTCTACTGTGGTGCCAAGCCATTCTTTGGCAAAATTATCCAAGGGATGATGATAAAACCTTGCCAAACGCAAAAACTGCTTAAAAACCACCAGCAACTTTGGCAACATCTCCTGCATCCTGTTATCCGTCACCACAAAAGTAATACTGTTGATAAATCCGCCCAACTCCTCATAAGCAGGTATCAAACAAATGTTCTTCCAGACCTCCAAAAGCCAGGCCTTTAGAAAGGCCTCCCTACGGTTTCTTGCGGCGAACACCATAACATTCTTCAAACTGACAATAACGGCTTCCCCATTGTCCGTTTCAAAATCCTCCTGGGCGATACGGGCATGAATAAACATGCTTTGTACAAAACGTTCCGCATTTTCCAACCGGTTCTGTTTCAAAGCCAAACATGCTTCAATTTCAAGTTTCCGGATTTTTTCGACCTCTGTCATTTAACCACTTGCTTCTTGACAATCTCCCAAGCCGCATCCAAGGCCTCATCCAACTTGCTCAAATCCTTGGCCCCGGCCTGGGCCATATCCGGCCTCCCGCCGCCGCCACCGCCACAAAGTTTGGCAACTTCCTTCACGATATTTCCGGAATGCACGCCCTTGGCCACCGCATCCTTGGAAGCCATAGCCAAAATTACGGCCTTACCGCCCATTTCAGTGGCCAGCACCACCGCACCGCCCACCTTATCCCGCAGTTGGTCGCCCAAATCACGCAGGGCATCCATATTATCCGCCTGAACTTTCAACACAAGTGCCTTCACCCCGTTAAAATCCTGCACCTTCTCCATCACATCACCAAGCTGGCTCTTGGACATGGCGGCAGCCAATTCATCCGCCTTCTTCTGCACCGTCTTCAACTCATCATGAAGGGCGGTCAGACGGGTGGGTACATCCTCCGTCCTGCACTTCAGCTCAGCTGCCATATTCTCCAACATGGTCTCCATACCCTTCACATGCTCAACCGCACCATGACCGGTCACCGCCTCAATACGCCTTACCCCCGCACCGCTGGAACTCTCGCTCAAAATCTTGAACATACCGATTTGGGCGGTATTGGTCACATGCGTACCCCCGCAGAACTCCATACTGAAGCCGGGTACGGTTACCACCCGCACAATCTTACCGTATTTCTCACCGAAAAGGGCCGTAGCACCCTTCTTCTTGGCCTCCTCAATGGGCAGCTCCTCCGTCTCAACAGGAACAGCCGCCAAAACCTCCTCATTCACCAGCCGTTCCACCTCAGCCAGCTCCTCCGCTGTAACCGGACTGAAATGGCTGAAATCGAAACGCAGACGGTCCGGTCCCACATAGGAACCTGCCTGATTCACATGACCGCCCAAAACCTTCTTCAAAGCCGCATGCATCAGATGGGTTGCGGTGTGATTCCGGGCAATATCTTTCTTCCTGTCCCAATCAACCTCAAACCGAACCTCATCACCAACTTTCACACACCCTTCGGAAACGGTGCCAAGCATAATGGTGGCCCCGTCCGGCAACTTCTTAGTACCGGTAACCTCCACCCTGCCGGTGGGACAAACCATCACACCCAAATCTCCCAATTGGCCGCCACCCTCCGCATGGAAGGGGGTTACATCACAAACAATCGCCACATCAGAGCCGTCCCCGGCCGTCTCCACGCCCTGGGCATCTTTCAAAGGATAAATCCTTTCAATCCTGCCGGACAGGGCGGTTTCATCAACCTTCAGTTCGCTCAAACCCCGGGTGTTATAAATCACCGGTCTGCCGCTCTTATCGTCACGGGCGGCACGGGCCATCTCCCTCTGTTTCTTCAGGGCCGCATCAAAGCCATCCTTATCCATAGTCAGCCCCTGCTCTTCCAAAATCTCCGCCGTCAGCTCCCAGGGGAAACCAAAAGTGTCATTCAAACGGAAAACCGCCTCACCCGGCAGCACCGTCTTCTTCTCCGCCTGCAACTTGGCAATCTCCTCGTTCAAAAGCTCCGTACCCTGTTTCAAAGTCCTCAGGAAACTGGTCTCCTCCATCTCGATGACCTTTTGAATATAATCCCGTTTCTCCTTCAGATCCGGATAAACATCACCGAACATACCGATAACCACATCCACCGCCCCGGCCAAAAACATCTTGTCAATACCCAACAGACGGCCGTGACGGACGGCACGGCGCAAAATGCGGCGCAACACATAACCCCTGCCCTCATTACTGGGCAGAATGCCGTCACCAATCATAAAAGTCATGGAACGGGCATGGTCCGCAATCACCTTCAGGGAAATATCCGTCTTCCTCTCCCTGCCGTACTCCTTGCCGCATTGGGCGGCGGCATACTTAATAATGGGAAACATCAGATCCGTCTCAAAATTACTGGGACAACCCTGCAAAACACTGGCAATCCGCTCCAGCCCCGCACCCGTGTCTATATTCTTATTCTTCAGCGGCACATAAGTTCCGTCCGGCCTGTGGTCGAACTGGGTGAACACCAAATTCCAAATCTCCAAAAAACGGTCGCAATCGCAGCCGGGCCCGCAGGTGGGCTTGCCGCAACCCCGCTCCGGTCCCAAATCAATATGAATCTCACTGTCGGGACCGCAGGGCCCGCCGCCGATATCCCAGAAATTATCCTCCAACCGGACAATCCGCTCTGCAGGGAACCCCACATCCTTGGTCCAAATATCAAAGGCCTCATCATCCTCCGTATGAATGGTCACCCAAAGCTTGTCCTTGGGCAACTCCAACTCCTCCGTCAACCACTCCCAGGCCCAGGGAATAATCTCCTTCTTGAAATAATCACCGAAAGAAAAATCACCCAACATCTCAAAATAAGTGTGATGCCGGGCCGTACGGCCCACATTCTCAATATCACCGGTCCGCACACACTTCTGGCAAGTGGTGATACGGGGGGAAGGGGGCTGCATTTTACCTGTGAAAAAGGGCTTGAAGGGTGCCATACCCGCCCCAATAATCAGCAAAGTGGGGTCATCCTGAGGAATCAAACTGGCACTTGGCAGTACCAAATGCTGCTTCTTAGCAAAAAAATCCAAAAAACTCTTGCGAATTTCATTACCGGTCATATTTTTCATAGTAAACTCTCCTTGCGTGTATACTTTTTGAAAATATTATATACTTGTTGCAATCTGTTGGCAATAGTAATATAATACGAATTACTAAATAAACGGGTATAGAACCCACGAGGAGGAAAAAATGACCAACGAGGAGTACAGTGCTCTCAGCAGCTCCAAAATTTTACAGGCAGCCACCCATCTGTTCGCCATATACGGCTACGAAGCGGTTGCCGTAAAACAAATCACCGATATGGCCGGTGTTAACTCCGCCCTGATTTCCTACTACTTCGGCGGCAAAAAGAAACTTTACCAAACAGTTCTGACGACCCAAATGGATACTTTCAAAGAACTTATCAACAGCATTAGTTCTCTGGAAGTTCCGCCCTTGGAAAAATTGCAACG
>JAZLMD010000164.1:0-3591 GCA_045598465.1 Acidaminococcaceae bacterium
AGAAGAAAAACAAAATAAAAAGTAAAAAGGCCGCCGCGGTGGGGGACCCCCTTTTAACGTCTGTAACAGGAATAAAAAAATTAAAATAATTGAGGATTGTTGGGTGATGAGTGCAATTTGTGTTAAAATATGAATATGAAAAATAGTGTAGGCAGAAGTGTTAGCGGAAATAATTTAGATTATAATATTTTGGCAAAGGGGACTACTCTTTCCCAGAAGATTGTTACCCTGGTAACAATTGTGGTTTTGTGTGCTCTTTTGCCGGCATCCCTTTTCACAACCTTTAAGGTGGCGAAACTTATTTATGACCGGGTCAGCATCAATGCGATGAGTATCAATGTCATTCTTTGCAATTCCAATGAAATCATTTCCGGTTTGAGCGGCATGTTGCCCGGGTCGGAAGAGAACGTTCGGAATTTTATGTTGAATTATGTCAACCATGTGGATGATTCTGACGAAGCCAGTGTGGCCATCTTTGATATGAATAAGAATATGGTGGTATTTTACAATCCCGCCGGTTTGAAGGATTTTGACAGGAGCGCCAGGGAGTTGGTGGAAGAGTACGCCCCTTACAGGGAGATTACCTACAACCAGAACTATAAGATTCCCAATAAGGCCATCGGGTTTGTGGAGGATAAGGAAAATCGCCGTTTGGGTTATGTGGTTACCGGTTATTCCGGGGAACTGGTGAATACGTCCACGGTGGATTCCATAACCTTTTTGTTTATCACCACTCTGTTCGGTTTGTTTATCGGTATTATGGGCGCCATTTATCTGGCCCGTCATGTGAAGAAGGTTTTGTTCGGGTTGGAGCCGGAGGCTATTGCCACCCTTTTGCAGGAGCGTAATGTTATTTTGAACAGTGTTCGTGAAGGGGTTGTAAATGTCAATAGCGAGGGTGTTGTGACCCTGATAAATATGGAGGCGGAGACCCTTCTGGTGGAGGCCAATGTACCGGATGCCAAGCAGATGGAGCAGCGGCTGGCCAGGGAGGTGTTCCCGGATGTGGCCTGGGACAGGATTTTCAAGGAGGGCAAGGCCCTGGCGGATGCCCCCGTGAAGATGGGGGATATGGTGTTCATGATGACGGTGGTGCCCATCTATCTTGAGCGGAACATTGGCGGTGCGGTGGCCACTTTCCGGCGTAAGTCGGATGTGTTTGAATTGGCCAACCAATTGACGGGTTTCAAGAATTATGCCACGGCTTTGAGGGCCCAGACCCACGAATTTATGAACAAGATGCATGTCATTATGGGTCTGATTGATATGGGCGCATATGATGAGCTGAAGAATTATACCAAGGAGATTGCCAATAGCCGTCAGTCCGAGGTAAATTATGTGGTCACCAGGGTGAAGGATATTGCCTTGTCCGGCTTTATTTTGGGCAAGATTGCCCGGGGACGGGAATTGGAGATTGATTTCAGTTTGACGGAGGAATCGGAGATTAATCATGAGTTGGAGGTTCCTTCCGTACACGATTTGGTGCTGATTATTGGCAATTTGGTTGAGAATGCTTTTGATGCCTTGAAGAATTATGATGGTGATAAGATTGTTTCTTTGAGTATTTTGGATTTTCAGCATGAGATTGTGCTGGAGCTGGAGGATAGCGGGCCCGGTATTGCAGCCAGTGAATTGAAGAAAATTTTTACCAGGGGCTTTTCCAGCAAGGGGGACGGTCACGGCTTCGGTTTGTATCTGATTAAGAATAGCGTGGAGAATTTGGACGGCACCATCGCTGTGGAATCCACGCCCGGGGAGGGTACGGTGTTCACGGTGCGGTTACCGGTTAAGAAGGCAGGTGAGGTAATTGATTAATGTATTGGTTGTGGAAGACGACCCGATGGTGGCCCAGTTGCATGAACATTATCTGAGTCAGATTGGAGGGTTTCAGTTGTGCGATGTGGCGCGCAGCGGTACTGCCGCCCTGGAGCTTTTGGGACATAAAAAGTACGATTTGGTGATTCTTGATGTGTTTATGCCTAAAATGGACGGGTTGCAGTTTTTGTCCAAGGTGCGTGAAAGAGATTTTGACGTGGATGTGATAATTGTTTCCGCCGCCAATGACAAGGATAAGATTAAGCAGGCCCTGCGGCTGGGGGCGGTGGATTATATCATTAAGCCCTTTGAGTTTGATCGTTTTAATCTGGCCCTTTGCAATTATCAGCGCCGGCATCATTTGGTTGAGGAGCAGCAGGTTTTTGAGCAGGATGACTTGGACAGTACCATCATCCGTCAGGATAAGGGTAATTTGACTGTTTTGCCCAAGGGTTTGGACAAGCACACCCTGGCGGTGGTGTGGGAGAAGATTTGCAGTTTTGACGGGATGTTTACTACGGAGGAAGTGGCGGTCCTGGTGGGGCTTTCACGGGTGAGTATCCGTAAGTATTTAGAGTTTTTGAAAACCATCAATTTGCTGAAACTGGATTTGCACAGGGGTTCCGTGGGCAGACCGGTTTACAAGTATCTTTGCTTGGACAAGCAGAGTGACGTGTTGAATGCCTATATGCACTGATAATTTTGTAAATAAAGTAAGCGATTTTGTAAGCGTTGCCAAAGCAACATATTATACAAAATCACTTGGAAAACTTACTTTAATTTACTGGGAATGCCTCCTGTACTATAATCATGGTACAGGAGGTGTTTCAATTGAGCATGAATATAACTATCGAACAGGTTGCCCAATCCCCTTTGTTCAAAAATATGAGTTCGGACGAAGTAAAGGATTTGCTGAGCAGGTTGAACATGCTGACAAAACATGTCCAAAAGAATGACTACATTTATCTGGCAGGGGATGTGATTGAGAACCTTTGTCTGGTGGTAAAGGGTTCTGTGCAGATTGTTCGGGAGGATGCGGAAGGTGAAAAGAGCATTGTGGGGCATATCAGCACCGGCGAAACCTTTGGGGGAAACCATTTTGCCTCCGCTGACAGGAAGAGTGTTGTAAGTTACTTTGTAACTGAAAATGCAGATATTGTGTTGCTTCCTTTCAACCGTATGACCCTGAGCGTGTTGGGGGATGTACAACTTTATAGTAAGTTTTTTACTAATATGGTGGCTATTGTGGCGGAGCAGAATAATGAATTGTTGGAAAAGGTTGATATATTGGGGAAGAAAACCTTGCGGGGCAAGATTATGGCTTATTTGGAACAGCAGTCAGCGGAGAAAAAATCCGTCAGGTTTGAGATTCCCTTCAGTCGTACGGATATGGCCAATTATCTGGATGCGGACCGCTCCGCCATGACCAGGGAATTGGCAAGAATGAGGGATGAGGGTTTAATTGATTTTGATAAGCATATGTTTGTGCTTTGCAGCTGACAAAAGTTAAGTAAGTTATGAAATTTACATTAGTTTAATAAAACTATCAAAAGCAACAGAACTATGGGTTCTGTTGCTTTTGTCATACGGGTATACAATACAAATATGTAGTATATACACAACTCCCAAAGGGAGAAAATTTTAAAGGAGGGAAATATTATGACCCCAGCAGTAAAATGCTTAATCATGTTGGCAGTAATCGCTATTTGCTTCATTACCGAAATTATTCCTCTGGCGATTACTTCCATGGCCGGTGCCATCGCCTGCGGCGTGCTC
>JAZLMD010000165.1:0-2460 GCA_045598465.1 Acidaminococcaceae bacterium
TTTTCGGCCTCATCCTTGGCCAGAACCCAGGGAGCGGTTTCATCAATATATTTGTTGGCCCTGCCGATAAGATTCCACACCGTCTTCACGGCGGAGGTAATATCCATGACATCCATCTTAGCGGTATAATCCGCCACCGTAGCAACGGCCACCTTAATCAAATCCTCATCCAGGGCATCCCCCACCCCGGGGTTACGAACCACACCGCCATGATACTTGATAATCATGGCCACGGTACGGTTCAGCAGATTGCCCAAATCATTGGCCAAATCCGCATTGGTACGCTGAATCAAAGCATCCCGGCTGAAATTACCGTCATGCCCCAGATTGATTTCCCTCAGAAGGAAATAACGGATGGCATCGGAACCGAACTCGTCAATCAGTCCCAGTGGGTCAATCACATTGCCCAGGGACTTAGACATCTTGGTGCCGTCCACCACCAGCCAGCCGTGGCCGTAAACCTTCTTGGGCATCTCCACACCCATGGCATGCAGCATAATGGGCCAAATAATGCTGTGGAAACGCACAATCTCCTTGCCCACCAAATGCAAATCCGCAGGCCAGAAACGGTTGAAGAAAGCATCGTCCACCCCGTACTTGATGCCGGTCAGATAATTCAGCAAGGCGTCAAACCAAACATAAACCACATGCCTGGGGTCAAAGGGAACGGGAATGCCCCAATCAAAGGTGGTACGGGTAATACACAAATCATCCAAACCCTGCTTAACGAAATTAATCATTTCGTTACGACGGCTCTCCGGCTGAATGAAATCAGGATTCTTGTCAATAAAATCCAACCACCAATCGGCATACTTGCTCATCTTGAAGAAATAGGATTCCTCCTGCATCTTCTCCACAGGCCTGTGGCAATCCGGGCAGCAGCCCTTCTCGTCCAGCTGCCGCTCCAGCCAGTAACTTTCGCAGGGCACACAATAAAGCCCCTCATAATTTTTCTTATAGATATCCCCCTGGTCAAAAATCTTTTGCAGGGCATCCTGAACCACCTTGTGGTGCCGTTCCTCGCTGGTGCGGATAAAATCATCGTTACTGATGTTCAGTTCCTTCCACAATAACTTGAAATTGGCGATAATGGCATCCACATACTGGATGGGGGTAACCCCCTTCTCCGCCGCCTTCCGCTGAATCTTAAGCCCGTGCTCATCGCTGCCGGTTAAAAAGAAGGTGTCATCCCCCTTTAAACGGTGATAACGTGCCAGGGCATCTGCAATGGTGGTGCAATAAGCATGACCGATATGCAGTTTGTCACTGGGATAATAAATTGGTGTAGTAATATAATATTTACCCATTTTCCTTCCTTTCTCTCTCTCCTATCTCATCTTCTCTAATTCCATTACCCGTCTCATAAATTCGGCGGCAGTTCCGGGGTATTTGGCTTCAACAGCAGGAAAATGGGACGACACACTGTCCACATATCTGACTTTCTGACTTTTTTTCATCAGGTTTAAAGCCGCTTCCACCCTGCCGCCTTCCGGATTTTTCTCTATACGTAATTTTTCCCCCACATCAAATATCATTTTATAACGGGTGCTGTTGTCATAAACCGGCCATTCATAACCCTCAATGGACGGGTTCCCCGTCTTACAGAAATTAGCAATCATTTTCTGCATTTTCAAGGACAACTCCACCTCTTCCGGTGTACCAAGTCCGCATTCACCGTCAAAATTCCCAAAGAAATAATAGCAGTCAACACCGTGAGCGGCTCCCAGTTTGGCCTGGGGCCCGTCATAGCCCTTATCGAAAGTGTAACAATAACCGGTACCGCCATTTTTGGCGTGTTCGCTTGCCTGATAAGTATTGCAGATAGCCAAGGTAAAGTCATTCACAAACTGACGGTAAATATCCTTTCCGGAATATCCCAACTTCTTCAGTTCATCAACATAAACCGATAAAGCCGTACGGGTTATAGGATTGATTTCATTTTCCACTTTGCAGAAAACATTCTCACAAATACCGTCATAAAGTACGTCCATATCCAAAAGGGCCGTCCGGTAGTAAGCAAACTCATTTGACGTATGTCCCTGCATCACCACTATATCTTTTGTATCCCCCCGTTCCCAACGTGCGAAGGGGTCTGTGCTAAAATTTTCATCAGCCACACAATGATGATAGTTGTTTTGCCCGCCGTTAATCCACCATTCCCTTAGTTTCTCGAACGGAATTTGTTGCAGTTCTGCCACCGTTTGGCAACCAAAATCCCTCTTTAACGCTTCCGGCAATGCCTTGGTACTTTCCAAGGTGGCCGCCTGGTTAACGCCCCCGCTCATGGGAATGGCTTTTTGGAAATATTTTCTTGCCTCCGGCAATATACTCAGCATGGAGACGGAACCGCCCCCTGCGGACTCACCGGAAATTGTCACATTCTGAGGGTCGCCGCCAAAAGCCCCAATATTCTTATTAATCCAACGCAATGCCTGCAATTGGTCAAACAAACCGTTGTTC
>JAZLMD010000166.1:0-10613 GCA_045598465.1 Acidaminococcaceae bacterium
GATTGGGACCATCCCTATGTTACGTTGCATAAGGATTTTGAGGCGGAACAGTTGAGAGTGTTCGGCACTATGGCCAGAAAGGGTTACATTTACAAAGGAAAAAAATCTGTTTATTGGTGTCCCCATTGCGAGACCGCTTTAGCAGAGGCAGAGATTGAGTATGCTGAGCAGAAGACCCCCACGATTTTCGTAAAGATTCCTGTGGTGGACGACAAGGGCAAGCTGCCGGAGGCGGTGAAGGGCAACAAGGTGTTCTTTATCATTTGGACCACCACCCCCTGGACCATGCCTGCCAATGTGGCGGTGGCGTTGCATCCCAAGTATGAGTACGCTTTTGTGGAGTGCGACGGGGAGGTTTATGTTCTGGCCAAGGATTTGCTGAAGGTGGTGGGTGATGCCTGCGGCAAGGATTTGAGCAAGGTGCTGGCAACCGCATCCGGCAAGGATTTGGAGTATATCGAGTGCAAGCATCCTTTCGACTATATGGACAGGGTTTCTTTGGTTATCAATGCGGATTATGTAACCCTTGATGCGGGTACCGGTTGCGTGCATATCGCCCCGGGTCACGGCGTGGAGGACTTTGAGGTGGGCCTGACCTACAAGTTGCCCATCATTTGTCCCGTGGATGAGAAGGGCAAGCTGACTGCTGAGGCAGGGACACAGTTTGAGGGGATGTTTGTGTTTGATGCCAATATTCCCGTTTTGAAGTATTTGGCTTCCATCAATATGTTGTTGGGTAAGGCCAATGTGAAGCATCAGTACGCCCATTGCTGGCGTTGCAAGAATCCGGTTATTTTCCGTGCCACCAGCCAGTGGTTTGCCAGTGTGGACGGTTTCCGGGAGGCGGCTTTGAAGTCCATAGAGAAGGATGTGAAGTGGATTCCTTCCTGGGGTGAGAGCCGCATCCACAATATGGTGGCAGATCGTCACGATTGGTGTATCAGCCGTCAGCGTACCTGGGGTGTGCCAATTCCGGTTTTCTATTGCGAGAACTGTGGCGAGCATCTGATCAATGATGATACCATCAGCCATTTGACCGGGATTGTGGAGAAGGAGGGCTGTGATGCCTGGTGGGCCCATAGTGCCGAGGAGCTGCTGCCTGAGGGTATCAAGTGTCCGAAGTGCGGCGGCACCCATTTTCGTAAGGAAACTGATATTATGGACGTGTGGTTTGACAGTGGCAGTACCCACAAGGCAGTGGCTGCCAAGCGGCCCGAGCTGGCCTGGCCGGTGGATATGTACTTGGAGGGCAGCGACCAGCACCGGGGTTGGTTCCAGAGTTCTTTGTTGACCAGTGTGGCCACAGATGGCAGAGCACCATATAAAGAGGTTTTGACCCACGGTTATGTGGTTGACGGCGAAGGTAGGAAGATGTCCAAATCCGTGGGCAATGTTATTATTCCCCAGGATGTCATCAAGCAGTATGGTGCGGATATCATTCGTTTGTGGACCGCATCCAGCGACTACAAGGCGGACATCCGTTTGAGTAAAGAGATTCTAAAGCAGATGAGCGATGTGTACCGTAAGATTCGTAACACCATCCGTTACCTGTTGGGCAATCTCAATGATTTCGATTATGCCAAGGACAGGGTTGAATACAAGGATATGTTGGAACTGGACCGTTGGGCGCTGATGCATTTGCAGCTTCTCAAAAAGGAGGTCACCCAGGCCTATGAGGATTATGATTTCCATGTTCTGTATCATGCCATCCACAATTTCTGCACGGTGGAGATGAGTGCATTCTATTTGGATATTTTGAAGGACCGTCTCTATGCGGAGAAGGCAGACAGCAGGGAACGCCGCAGTGCTCAAACCGCCATGTACGAAATCCTGTTGGATTTGGTGGTGATGCTTGCTCCGGTATTGAGTTTTACAATGGAAGAGGTTTGGCAGTTTATGAAGAAGCCGGAGGGGGCTCCCGTCTCTGTGCAAATGATGCCTTGGCCCGTGATTAAGAATGAATACGTGGATGAAACTTTGGAGAAGAAGTGGGATAATTTCATTGCTTTGCGTGGTGAAGTAACCAAGGTTTTGGAGATGGCGAGGAAGAACAAGAAGATTGGCAACAGTTTGGAGGCGGCGGTTGAACTTTATGCAACCGGTGATGCCTTAGCAATTTTCAGGAGTGTGGAGAAGGATTTGCCAGCACTGCTCATTGTTTCCCAAGTCGCATTGCGTGAGAGCGGCAAGGGCGATGCGGATACGGAACGGGCGGATTTGAGCATTACCGTGAAGAACGCAGTGGGTCATAAATGTGAACGCTGCTGGAACTATAGTGAGGATGTGGGCAAGGATGCGGAGCATCCCACTTTGTGCAAACGTTGTGCAGAGGTACTGCAGTAAGGACAGAAGGCAGATTTTATGCGTATTGTAGTGGCCGGAGCCGGTGATTTGGGTTTCAATATCGCCAAACTTTTGGTGGCGGATGAATTCGACGTGGTGCTGGTGGAAAAATCCGTGGGGCGTTGCGAAGAGATTCAAAAGGCCATAGATTGTTTGGTGTTGAACGGGGATGTTACCGCCTCGTCATTGTATCAGAGGCAGGACGTGGCGGAAGCGGATTTGTTTGTTGCCTGTACCGGTATTGATGAAGTTAATATTGTAGCTTGTACTTTGGCCAAGCATTACGGGGTGCAAAAGACCATTGTTTGCGTGCGGAATGTGGATTACAGCAATTCTGAAAAGGATTTTCTGAGGCAGGATTTGCACGTGGATGTGGTTCTCAATCCCTGTGAAATTATGGCTTTGGAAATCTCCCAGGTCGTCAATGCATCCAGTTCCCTGAATGTGGAGAAATTTGCTGACGGCAAAGTGACCATGTTTGAGACGAAGATTGCTGCGGATTCAAATTTGCTGAACCGAAAACTTAGGGATATGGAACTGCCGAGGGATATTTTGGCTGCTCTGATTACACGCAACAACAAGGTGCTTATTCCCGGTGGTGATGATTGTCTGATGCCGGATGATTATGTGTATTTTGTGGGGATTTCGGAGAGAATAGAGGAATTCCAAAAGCAGTTTTCCGAGGTTTATAAAAAGCCGCAGCGTATCATGATTATTGGAGGAGGTCGGACGGGGCAATTTTTGGCTCCCCTTCTGCTGGAGGAAGGCAAGGATATCAAGATTATCGAAAAGAACGGGCAAATCTGTCAGAAACTGGCGGCAGAGCTCCAGGGCGGGGTGGTGTTGTGCGGTGATGGCAGTGATATGGCTTTTCTTGAGGAGGAGGGTGCCGGTCAGGCGGATTTGCTCATTGTCATTACGGATGATGACCGTCTGAATCTGATGACAGCGCTGGTGGCGAAACATTTGGGGACAAAACGTACTTTGGTGCGGCTGACCCATTCTGAGTATTCGAATCTTACGGACAAAGTCGAAGCGGATGTGGTGTTGTCTTCCCAAATGCTTGCTGCGGCGGAGGTGTTGCGTTACGCCCACAGGGGTGAGGTGGTGAATGTTTCCTATTTGGGAGATTCCCGGGTGGAGGCGGTGGAAGTTGTTTTGGGGGAGGACAGTGCCGCCCAAAACAAAGCCGTGCAGGAATTGAATTTGCCGAAGGATTCTCTGATGTGCGCACTTGTGCGTGGGAAAGAAGTTCTTATTCCGAAAGGGGATACAGTATTGGAGGCGGGGGACCGGCTGGTCATCCTGGCCCGCAACGACAGGATGACTTCAATAACGTCCTTGTTTGAAGCTAAGGATTGAGCATGAATTTTTCTTATGTGGCTTATGTGTTGAGAAAACTGTATCTGGTTTACAGTTTGGTTTTGTTGCCCTCTCTTGTCATAGCCGTAGTCAAGGAAACTGAATATGTGACGGCCTTTGTGATGGGGATGTTGGTTCCTTTGGGCATTGCCCTGTTGTTTCGGTTTTGTGCCGGACAGGTTTCTTGGCAGTATTCTGTGAAGGAAAGTGTTTTGGTTATAGCTTTGGGCTGGCTTTCGGTGTGTTTCTTCGGGGCGATTCCTTATCTGGTGTCTTTGCCCCAAGTGGGGGTTGTGACTGCGGTTTTTGAGAGTACAAGTATGTGGACCACTACGGGGCTGACAGCTTTGCCGGATTTGGAGGATTTGCCTCTTTCGTTCCAGGTATGGCGTATTTTTGGCCATTGGTGCGGGGCGGTGGGCATTATTGTTTTGTTCAGCACTTTTTTGCCCAAGATGACCCGGGGCAAGGAGTTCATTCTTGGCTCGGAATTGCCGGGACGGGGAACGGAACGCACATTGCCGAAGATTAGGGACAGTATTGCGGTGGTCATTCTTACTTTTTTTGCCATGACTTTGGTGGAGTTCGGACTGTTGCTTTTGGGCGGTTTGAGCGTGCTGGATGCATTGAACCTGACTGTCGCCACGGTGGGAACGGGAGGTTTGTGTTTTAACAGTAGCGGTATAATGCAGTTTCCCAGCATCTATGTTGCCGCAGTGGGACTTTTTTTCATGTTGGTAGGAGGAACCAATTTCTCCCTTTGGTTCAAGTTGTGGCGTGGTGATATGCAGGCCGTAAAGGAGGATCCGGAGCACAGGTACTATTTGGGATTAGTTCTGTCGGGTACGGCAGTGGTGAGTATGACCCTTTGGATGCAGAATGTCTATGATGTGGGGGATGCGTTGCACTATGGCTTTATGATGGTGCTCAGCTACACCAGCACTACCGGTTTTGCTTTTGCTGATGTGGGCAGTTGGCCGGAGGGGGTGAAACTGGTGCTGTTGGTACTGTTGTCAGTGGGCGGGTGCAGCGCTTCTGCGGCCGGTGGTTTTAAAATTATCCGCTGTGTGATTTTAGGCAAGGCATTGAAGGGGGAATTGATCAAAAATTTTAATCCCCATGGGGTTTATGTCGTGAAGTACGGCGGTAAGGCGGTCCCGACGGATGTGGTGGCATCGGTGGTGCGTTTCTTCCTTCTGTATTTGCTGACTTCCTTTGTTCTGGTGTTGGCCGCTTCCTTCAGCGGTCTTAACTTGATGGATTGTGTCAGCATGGTGGCTTCCTGTATGAGCAGTACGGGAAGCGCCTGGGGATGTTTGGGTACCGGCGCCGGATTTGCCGGGGCAGGTTGCTATATTCAGGGTTTGGCAATTGTCAGTATGCTGTTGGGGCGTTTGGAAATTACAACCCTTTTGGTGTTGCTCAGTCCGGATTTCTGGGGCAAGCGAAAAAATTGGTGAGATTTTTCTTGCTTTATATATGGGGATATGCTATCATGTCGTGCGCATGGGTTTTGAACATGCAAAAACACACGCAGAAACATTCCCGAAAGTTCCGTTGTTCGGTATAATTCTGCGGAGGAAAAAACTTAGGAGGGAAAGATGTCCAGTATTTCTATGAAACAATTGTTGGAGGCCGGTGTTCATTTCGGTCACCAGACCCGTCGTTGGAACCCCAAGATGGCAAAATTCATTTTTACGGAGCGCAACGGCATTTACATTATTGATTTGCAGAAGACCGTCAAGAAAATTGACGAGGCCTATGAGTTCCTGCGGGAAGTGGCAGCTTCCGGCAAGAGTGTTATTTTCGTAGGCACAAAGAAGCAGGCCCAGGATGCGGTTAAGGAAGAGGCCTTGCGCTGCAATATGTTCTATGTGAACGAGCGTTGGTTGGGCGGCATGATGACCAATTTTAAGACCATTCAGAACCGCATCAACTATTTGAGAAAGTTGGAGACCATGGAAGTTGACGGAACTTTTGATTTGCTTCCGAAGAAGGAAGTGTTGAATCTGCGTCACGAGATGGCCAAACTGAAAAAATATTTGGACGGCATCAAGGAAATGAAAAAGCTGCCCGGAGCTATTTTTGTTGTGGATCCCCGCAAGGAGCACAATGCTGTGGCGGAAGCTCATAAGTTGGGTATTCCCGTTGTGGGTACCGTTGACACCAACTGCGATCCGGACGAATTGGATTATCCCATTCCTGCCAATGATGATGCCATTCGTGCAGTTCGTCTGATTAGTGCCAAGATGGCCGATGCGGTTTTGGAAGGCCGTCAGGGCGAGCAGGTTGAGGCGGCACCGGCAGAGGCAGTTGCTGAAGTGCCTGTTGAAGAAGCTGCTGCAGAACAAAAAGACGCTGAGTGAGATGGAGGTTAGACAGATGGCTGCTATTACTGCTGGTTTAGTAAAAGATTTGCGTGAGCGTACCGGTGCAGGGATGATGGATTGCAAGAAGGCACTGGTGGCGTGTGACGGTGATATGGATAAGGCGATTGACTTTTTGCGCGAGAAAGGTCTTGCTGCCGCTGCCAAAAAGGCAAGCCGTATCGCTGCCGAAGGTGTGGTTGGTGCTTATGTGTCTGAAGATGCCAAGGTGGGGGCTATTTTGGAAGTCAATTGCGAGACGGACTTTGTGGCGAATACCGACAGCTTCAAGGCATTGGTGAATGATGTTGCGGCTTTTGTGGCCAAGAGCAACCCTGAGGATGTGGATGCCCTTTTGAAGGCGGAAATCACAGCCGGCAAAACTGTGGAAGCATTGGTGACTGAAGCAATTGCCAAGATTGGTGAAAAGATTAGTGTTCGCCGTTTTGCCCGCTACGAAGGTGAAAATGTTTGTGTTTACATTCATGGCGGCGGCAAGATTGGCGTTCTGGTGAATATGAAGGGCGGTTCTGCAGAAGTGGGCAAGGATATTGCCATGCAGGTTGCCGCAGCCAATCCCGGTTACCTGAAACGGGATGAGGTTCCTGCCGCTGAGCTGGAGCACGAAAAGGCAATTCTTGCTGAGCAGGCAAGGAATGAAGGCAAACCTGAAAAAATTATTGAAAAGATGGTTATGGGCCGTATTCAGAAGTTCTACAAGGAAGTTTGCCTTGTGGACCAGGAGTTCGTGAAAGACCCTGACCAGACCATTGGAAAATTGCTGGAAGCAAATAAAGCGGAAGTCCTTGCTTTTACCCGTTTCCAAATGGGCGAGGGTTTGGAAAAACGGAACGACGATTTTGCAGCTGAGGTAATGGCTCAGGTTAAAGGTTGATTATCCGCGAGATTTCTATTGACGGATAGAAAATCTTGTGTATAATATTTTTAAGATGGCATGTGCCACCGGATTTTTTAGGAGAGTAAAATTATGAAAGAAGACAAGACCCTTGTGTGTGCTGATTGTGGTCAACAGTTTGTTTTTACCGCATCTGAGCAAGAATTTTATGAGGAGAAGGGCTTTACCAATGAGCCGAAGCGTTGTCCTGCCTGCCGTAGGGCCCGCAAGCAGCAACGTAACAGCAATCGTAAGTTGTTCTCTGTTGTTTGCGCCGAATGTGGCAAAGAAACAACGATTCCCTTTGAACCCAAAGAGGATCGCCCGGTTTACTGCCGTGAGTGCTTTGAAGCTCGCAAAGGTAACTGAGAATAAAGTAACTAAAAATCCCCGCTCTCACAAAATGGAGCGGGGATTTTGTCTGTCTGAGGAGTTTTGACATGGATATTGGGACAATTTTGTGGGCACCGGTTGATTATTTTCTTAGGGGCGGATTGTGTATGTGGCCCCTGCTGTTGTGTTCTTTCGGGGCACTGTTCATCGGGTTCGAAAGGTACAAATATTATAAAGCGACTAAAACCGGCACTAAGTTTGTCATGGATTTTGAAACCCTGATGAACAAGGGGGATCTGTCCGGGGCAAGGGGGTTGGCGGCGGCAAGCAAGGGTGCGGGTGCGGAGCTTTGCGTGGATATTATTGACAACTACACCGAATATGGCAAGCGGTTGCAAAGTATTGTCTTCTTTAAAATTGACAGAATCATTGGCGGTTTCAATGACCATATGAACATGTTGGGTGTCATTATCGGCTTGAGTCCCATGCTGGGGCTTTTGGGCACTATTACGGGTATGATTTCATCTTTTAATGCTCTGAATGAACGGAGTACCAATCCCATGGCGGTAACTGCGGGAATAGGCGAGGCCTTGATTACCACCGTGTTCGGACTTGTTATTTCCATTGCGTCCATGTGTATTCATGCCTACCTGACCAGAAGAATTAAGGCGGCGGAGCTAGATTTGGATGAACTTGGTTCCGTGCTGGTGGATGTATTGGGAACAAAACAATGAGAATTAGAAGAAACAGGATAGATGAAAATTTGCCCCAGCCCATGCTGAGCCCCATGATAGATATGATTTTTTTGCTGCTGGTGTTCTTTATTGTCAGTACCATGTATATGGTGGAAATGAAAACCATACCCGTCAAGCTGCCGGAGGCGGCCCATACGGAAACCGTTTCCCGGTCCAATTTTGTGGTGACTGTGAAAAAGGACGGTACACTCTATTTGGACGGGGAAAGGATTCAGCCGGAGGATTTGTATGTCCGGGCAAAACAGCAGATGGCCGGTGATGTGCAGTTTGCCGTAATCATTCGTGGGGACAGGGAAGTGGAGTACGAACGGATTATTAAACTGATGGACGGTTTCAAAAAAGAGGGTATTACCCGTTTCGGTCTGGCCACTAATTTGGGCAAGGGAAAATGAAAAGGCGGTATTTTTACAAAGAGGCCCTGGTTTTTTCCTTGTTGGCACATATAGCGTTTTTTTTGCTGATTGTTTTTTTGGGTTGGATTTGGCCTTCCTCAACGGATGGGATTATTGAGGTTACTTTGGCGGCGGGGGATGTGCCCCCTGTGATGGAGGAACGTACGGAAGTTCAGGAACAGGAGAAAACGGAGGAACAGCAGGAGGAAAAACCGCAGGATGAGGATAAAATCATTGACCCTGTCCTGCCGCCGGAAGTGAAGCCGGAGCAGAAAAAACAGGATACGAAAAAGGCGACGGCTAATGTTTCTGCCCCTCAGGGCGAGGGGGGGAAGGATGATGTCACTTCCATGCCCAGAATTTTGAAACAGGTGAAGCCGGATTATCCCCCTGCAGCCAGAAATATGGACAAACAGGGCCGGGTGCTGGTGGAGCTTTTGGTCAGCAGTAGTGGTGTGGTGGAGGAAGCCAACATTGTGCAAAGCGGCGGTTTTACCGCTTTGGATGAAGCAGTGCTGAAGGCGGTTTACAGATGGCGTTTTGCCGCCGCCAAAAACCGTTACGGCAGGCCTTGTGCTTGCAAAGTGGTAATTCCAATAAAGTTCGAATTAAAATAAAAAACAACAATTGCAATAAATGCAACTGTTGTTTTTTATTTTTACAATTTGAATTTGATGTTCTCTTTGGGCAACTGGGTGTCGGCTGTTCCGGGAAGAGTGGAGGGGTCATAAAAGCCCTGTATGTGGGCGATTACGCTTTGCCTGTCTTTTTCTTCTTTAATAATCTTGCCCAGATGTTCATACAGTTCTTCCACTGCAGCAAACCCTTGGGTGCGGTAGAAAGCGTCTATCAGGGCACTGGCCTTGTCCTTGGGGCTGGCGTTGACAATATTGAGGGAGGCAATAACCAAATCCGTCAGTTTCGGGATTGCACTCGCTACGGAAGGGTTGCTTTGCAGTTCCAACTCCAGAAAATTTATCTGTTGCAGGGCCTTTTGGTAATCCGTTTCACTCCAGCCACGGGGCAGGTTACATATGCGGCCGAGGCGCAGGCGGATATCCTGCAGGGAGTGGTGCCGTTGAGGGTTACGCTCATATTCAGCCAATAATTTGTCTGCCGCTCTCTGTAATTTTTGCTTTCTATAGAATCTTTGGGATAATTCAATTTGTGTTAAAGCCATTTTATACCTCACATCATGTAATGAAAGTGTATAATTGCAAAATGTTGTATTATAAAATAGCATAATTGCATAATTTTGTCAATAAAATTTGAAAAAATGTGAAAATAGTATTGCAATGATGATTTTGTAATGCTACAATAATGGCGAAAGGAAAGAGAAATGCTCTTACCGAAAAAAATTGTATTGAATGAAAAGGAGATTAAAAAATGGCTGAAGAAAAAATGAACGCAAAGACACTCAAACTGAAGGAGTTCTTTAAGGCGAACAAAATGGAGATGTTCCAGGACCAAAATGTTGGTGACGAAGCAGAAACCACGATTTTCCGTTCCCGGATGCAAGTTAAAGGTCAATTATTGCCCTTTGCAATTTTGGTTGACCGTACTGTTTACACTTTGATTCAAGTTCAATTGGCTCCCGCAGTAGCAACCGGTGAGGCCTTTGTGAAGGTTGCAAAGTTTATGAACGATTGCAACAATCGTTATCGCTTGTTCAAATTCACCATTTCCGAAGCCGGTGATTTGCTGGTTAATGCTACACTGACTTTCCAGGATGACAATTTTGAACCTGCATTGCTGAATGCAATTTTGGCTGAAATCGTAAAATTCCTGGATGCTGAATACCCTGCATTGATGGAAAAGGTTTGGGCAGAAGTAAAATAACGATTGTGCATCAGGAATGATGACGATGTGGTAATTGACGGGAAAGGAGAGTAGAAATGAAAAAATTTACTGCATTGGTTTTTGCGGCTGCGATGGCGATGAGCACGGCTTGCTTTGCGGCAGGGGATGGCAATGTTTTGAATAAATTACAGAAACCTGCTGAGGTCATGATTGATATGCTGAGCAACAATGGTGTCACTTATGACGCTGTGGTTAAGAGTTTTGCACCTGAGGCCAAGAAGAATTTTACTGAGGATGTGTTCAAGAATGTTAGGAAAGCGGCTGCTGACAAATTCGGCAAAATGAAAGAGTTTAAATTTGTTGCTTT
>JAZLMD010000167.1:0-3090 GCA_045598465.1 Acidaminococcaceae bacterium
TGGAATGTTATGGATTGCCAAAAACAGGGTTGCGGGAACAAATGCTTCGTAAGGAACGTTTGGCGAAGGCGGCTCAGTTCGCAGCATTGGTGCCTTTGCGGATTGCGGAACATTGCGTAAAGGTGGGAGTTCTGACGGAGCGGGTGGCGCAAATAGGCAATCCCGCTTTGTTGACAGATGCGGCCTGCTCGGTTATTTTGGCAGGGGCGGCCCTTGAATGTGCGGAGCAAAATGTTCTGATAAATCTGTCTCTGACACATAATGAAGATTTTAATGATGATTGTCGTACCAAACTGAAGCAATACAAGGAAACGATACAAAAGAGCAAAGAAAAAACTATCGGGGGGCGTTAGCACTCCGATAGTTTTTTTTACTTTTTCCCTTCAGTACCGCAGCCACCGGGCTGCCCCCGGCACAGGTTACTCCGCTTAGGGCTGCTTCCTTCCAGACCTGACCCGGTTCACAGCATCTCCTTGCGGGGACCCGATGGATGCGGTGCTAAAGGGAAAAGAAAAACCGCTTGTTTGGAGCGGTTGTTTTCAAGTGGCGGAGAGAGAGGGATTCGAACCCTCGGTACACTTTTGATGTACACACGCTTTCCAGGCGTGCACCTTCAACCACTCGGTCATCTCTCCAAATCAGTTGTAAAAAATATTATACGATTATTTTGGGATTTAGTCAAGTATTATTTTGTCATCATCCACATCGTTATACTTCTTCACACTATCCTCAAATACTTTTCTCAGTTCGTCCCGCAATTCCTGCGGCTCCAGCACCTCCGCCACATTGGCATACTGCATAGCAAAAATTTTTGCACCCAAAAGAGGGATTTTAACGCTGAACTCAACCGTCCGGTCATCCAACTTTTTCACTCTCTCCAACCTGTTGCCAAATTCATCCCAAATGGTGTTGATATAAAGATTGAGGCGCTTGGGGTCATCTGCCACCAGTCGGAACCTCACATTTTCAGGTACGGTGTTGTACATCCTGAAATTGCGGTTCACATATTCCGACGGGCTGAACACTCCTTTTTCATAACCGGGTATCTTGCTGACGGGCACCGCCTTATCGTCCAGCACCAGCACATGGGTCATTTTATCTATACGATAGTTCAGAACCTTTAAAGCATCTCCCTTGGCACCCACAAAGTAATAGAAATTATTGACACAGACCATGCCCAAGGGATGGACCACCCGCTTAATCTCCCCATCGCTTGTAACACGGGGCACAAGCTTGCCCTGCTCGTTCAAGTCATTATAGATAAATTGCAACTGCAAATGATGATCCTGGGCATAGTCAATTACCTCGATTTTGCCCAAAAAGTCATCATATTCCTGATGCCGGTACTGCATAGCCAACGCTTTGTTCCTGTTCACCTGTTTACGTTGCAACTCGTTGATTTTGCCGATTTTCTCCATCAGCTTGTCGATATTATTCTTGGAAAGATAGGAAGCCATATACATTGGCGCCATCAACACCTTCAATTCTGTTTCCGTAAAAACTTCTTCAAGATACACCCCCAGCCGTTTGTTGCGATGTACAGCCCAACCCGCAATCTCAAAATCATCCATACACCGGGTAATGGTTTTGGGGTCAATATGCTCCACACCGTAGTCCAAATCAAGATGTTTCATAATTTCCGCATAGGACAGCGGATGATGTTTTGAGCTATATTGGCGCAAAATTTTATAAATGAATACCGGTAACAATCTTTTCCCATCCATAATCAATCTCCAATCACAATTTTTATTATTATTATACCACATCTTAGCAGATCATAAACGGCAAACTTGCCACAAATAAAAATTCCCTTCAAAATTTTCTCCCGTTAAATAAATTCCGCTTCACCAAAACTCTTTCACATAAAAATGATTGTAACGAGAAAAACCGTTTTTTGAGTGACGTTATTTTTGTTAAAAGTGACGTCACTCAAAAATCTCATTTTCACAAAACAAGCAATAAAAAAGTTCCTTCGTTTTCAAACGAAAGAACTTTTTTAACAAATCTCGCTTGCTAACACCACGCCTCTTTTTCAAAGGGGCTGTCACGAAGTGACTGGGGATTTTCTTAACACTCAAATACTCTGAAGTGCAAAGCTACGCTTTGCCCGAGCCGCTCCAGGGGTGTCGCCTTCGGCTCCAAGGCGTAAGGCTCAAGGCGTAAAGCGTAGGAATGGTAAAATGTTCCTGTAATTGTAGCAGAAAAAGTCCGCACACAGCTAACTTTTTCCCTCCCAGGCGTGGGAGGGGTGGCTTGCCTATAGGAACACAGAAAGGCAAGACGGGGAGGGTCGCTCTCTTCCGACAAGAAGTAGAAACTGAAAATCTTTTGCTGACTTTACTCAACCCTGATGGCTGAACCCTCAACCCTATCGCCGCAGGCGACTTCGCCCTATAGCCTATGGACTAATGCCCCCTCCCCGCATTGGGCTCATAGATTAACCAGCTTGGGAATTAGGATTTATCACAACCCTAAAATTCACCCAACGGGTATCTCCGTCAATCAAAAGGCCGTTGTAGGGTTTGCGGCCATGTTTAACAACGTGACCTTTTTCCATCAGGTATTTTGCCAAAAGGTCTATAGCCAGATTTTTTGCTTCCACGGCATTTTCCGCCACCACCACCCGCTCGTTCAGGAAAAACTCTTTGTAGGTGGTTTTGTTAATCTGCATACCGCTTTCAACATCTACTACCTCGAATTCCACATCGAATCCTTTAATCATGATAATCTCTCCTTTCAAGATTAGAAAATATAACAACATATTGAGTTGTTAAGAACAATCATCTCAGGCATAAAAAAACTGAGAATGACACAATAAACCCCCACGGGTTCATTCATATCATTCTCAACTGGTCGGTATCATACTACAAAATATGACTTCTGTCAAGAGAATTTTATAATTTTTTCAGTTATACTTCTTCACACTTTCCGTAAACACATTTCTCAGCCCATCTCGCAGTTTTTCTCACCTTCCCACCTCTTTTTATCATAAAACTTATTCCCACTCCAAAAAAACTTTTAACATCCAAACCACGGTATAATGTCATTAAAATAATACCCGTCCCCCTACAATGTCGCTCCGCTCCAGAG
>JAZLMD010000168.1:0-3274 GCA_045598465.1 Acidaminococcaceae bacterium
GCTATATATTTTTCCAAGGACACCTGGCATTTCTTGCCCGCCTTTTCGCAGGCCGCAGCCACGGCCCGCATCATGGGCACGGGACCGCAGGTGTAAACGCAATCATAATCCTGTTGCAAAAGTTTTTCCAAGGCCGCCATTACCGTACCCTTCTCCCCCACACTGCCATCGTCTGAAGTAATAAAGGTCTGCTGCACATTGCCACGGAACAGCCCTTCCCAGCAGATAATCTCTTCAGCACACCTGCCACCGATAACCAAATCCGCACGACCATGGCCAAAGCCGAATTTGGCCAACATCAAAAGAGGTGCCAATCCCAAACCGCCCCCCACAATCAGGGGTCTGGCAGATTCCAAAGCAAACCCCCGACCCAAAGGGCCAACAATATCCAAATAATCGCCGGGCTTAAGATCAGCCAAAACCTTGGTGCCTTCGCCGATTACACGATAAATCAAAGTGATGCTGCCCCGGGGAACGCAAACATCCGCAATGCCCAGGGGCCTTCTCAGCAAAGTGGTGTTGCCCCTGACAGCACGCACATTCACAAACTGCCCCGGTACCGTCTCCGCCGCCAGCTCCGGAGCGATAACCTCCATGCTCCGCACCGTGGCATTCAACTGTTGAACTTTATATATCTTCGCCTGAACAATAGATTTTTTCATACAATCTAATCTCCATTGAACTTCTCCAACTACTAACCTAATGAACTATCCAAATCACTTAAGATAAACTCGCAATACTCTTTCAGTTTTGGAATGTCTTCCTGAACCATGCCCCAAACAAAATCCACATTGATTTCATCATAATGATGGGTTATTTTGTGCCTCGCACGAACTATTTCACACCACGGTTGTCCCGGATAGGTTCGCAAAAAATCCAAACTCATTTTAGAAATATTCTCGCCAATCTGAATAATACTCATAGTCACACATTGTTCATAAGCGGCATCGAATAGCAACATTTCCCTGCTGCCATTAAATCTTTTTGTAAAATCTGCTATTCGATTACAATGTTTCAGCACAAGCTGAAGAAAATACCTATCATCCCTATCAGCTTTCATACACAAGCACCCCGTCTCTCCTTATGGCATTCATCAAACGTTCACTGTGCACTCCCTGAGTTACCACATCGACAGCCCTGCCCAAAACTTTTTCCAAAGCCATTTCAAACTCTATTATCTGTAAACCCATAAGTTTGCTGTCATTCACATAAAAATCATAATCGCTGTCCTTTCCTTCCTCTTCCCTTGCATAAGAACCAAAAAGATACATGGTACTAACTCCGTATTCACGGGCAACCGGTCTTATCAGTGCTTTAAGTTTATCTAATTTATCCTTACTCATTTTCCCTCCTACCCACTACACTCTACCCACTACACTCATTCCTCCCACTCCGCTGCCAAATCCTGCAAAGCGGTGATGGCAATACGCTTGCGGCGCCGCATATCGCTCAAAACCTTGCTGAGTTCACGGGCCGTATCCATACTGGTCAAACAAGGAATGGCGTGTTCCACCGTACTGCGGCGAATATTGAATCCGTCCTGGGCCGCCCCATGTCCGCCGCTGCCCTGGCTGATGGTGTCCACCACAATACTGATTTTTCCGCCCCGGACCAAATCAATAATATTGGGATTCCCTTCATGCAATTTCTTGGCCACCTCCACTTTGATGCCATACTGCTCAAAATAACGGGCCGTACCTCCCGTGGCATAAATAACATACCCCAAATCAGCAAACCTTCTGGCCACATCCACCGCCTCCGGCTTGTCCGGGTCCGCAATAGTAAAAAGTACTGAACCGTGTTCCGGCACCTTAGTTCCCGCCGCCACAAAGGCCTTATAGAGGGCCCTGCTGAAATAAATGTCACTGCACATCACTTCACCGGTGGACTTCATCTCCGGACTCAGATTGATGTCCACATTGCTCATCTTGTTGAAGCTGAACACCGGCACCTTTACGGAATCATGGTCCGGGAACATCCTGAGCCCCGGCTCATAACCCTGCTGCCGCAAACTGATTCCCATGGCACATTTGGTGGCCACATTCACCATGGGCACACCCGTCACTTTGCTCATAAAAGGCACGGTCCTGCTGGAACGGGGATTAACCTCAATCACATACAGTTTGTCGTTCTTGACAATGTACTGCACATTCATAATGCCCTTAACTTCCAAACTAAGGGCCATTTTGTTGGTATAGTCAATAATGGTTTCAATAACCAGTTCGCTCAAACTCCGGGGCGGAAAAACCGCAATGCTGTCGCCGCTGTGCACTCCGGCCCGCTCCACGTGCTCCATAATGCCGGGAATCAAGATTTCCTTGCCGTCGCAAATGGCATCCACTTCCACTTCCGTTCCCATCATATAGTGGTCAACCAAAATTGGGTGCTCACTGCTGACCTGCACCGCCGTAGCAATATAATGCTGCAAATCCGCCACATTATGAACTATCTCCATAGCCCGTCCGCCCAGAACATAGCTGGGACGCACCATAACCGGATACCCCACTTTCTCCGCCGCCGTCAGAGCCCCCTGAACATCAAAACAGGTGTAACCTGCAGGACGGGAGATACGGCACTCCGTCAGCATTTCGTCAAAGCGTTCCCTGTCCTCCGCCCTGTCGATGCTGTCCACCGTACTGCCCAAAATCCTGACCCCCCATTTGTGCAGGGGTCCTGCCAAATTTATGGCGGTCTGGCCGCCGAACTGAACAATAATCCCCTCCGGCTGTTCCTTGTCCAAAACATTCAGCACATCCTCCACCGTCAGGGGCTCAAAATACAATTTGTCGCTAATATCAAAATCCGTGGACACGGTCTCCGGGTTGTTATTGATAATAATGGTTTCATAACCCAATTCCTTTAAAGCCCATACGGAATGGACACTGCAATAGTCAAACTCCACCCCCTGTCCGATACGGATGGGGCCGCTGCCCAACACCACCACCTTCTTCCTGTCGGACACGGGCAACAAATCCCCACCCACATAGGTGGAATAATAGTAGGGCAGAACATTCACAAAACCCGCCTTGGCCACATCAATCAAATGATAACCGGGAATAATGCCATTGGCCTTACGCAGGGCACGGACCTCCGCCATGGTTTTCCCTGACAGATTGCCAATCACCGTATCCGCAAATCCCATTTCCTTGGCCTGACGCAACAATTTCGGGGTAAGTTCCTCCCTAACCAAAACCCGCTCCATTTCCACAATATTGCGTATTTTCTCCAAGAAAAAGGGAGTGATTTTGGTAATTTCATGAATATACTCCACGCT
>JAZLMD010000169.1:0-4732 GCA_045598465.1 Acidaminococcaceae bacterium
CGCACCTTGAGGGACGGGGGACCGACGATAGGTTTATCAGGTGGCCGGTGGTGGGGTGACGGTAAGCACATAACAAGTCCACATTGCAGTGACTTCACTCAACCCTGTTGGCTGGAGCGTAGCGACATCGTAGGGGGACGGGTTCTTGCCGAAGGCAAGGTTCCGCACCCGGGCAAAGCGTAGCTTTGCACTTAATAGTGCCTAAGTGTTGAGAAAAGTTAGCACTAAAAAAGTTCCTTCGCATAAAAGGGGAGGAACTTTTTTTGTGATTTCGTGAAAATGAGGTTTTTCAGTAGCAATACTTTGTGCGATAGTATCACTACCGAAAAAACGTGTTTTCACGTTCCAATCAAATTTTTGTGGGAGAGTTTTGGTGAAGGTGTTTTGCGAGAGGGATAACAAGAGAAAAAACGTCCGCATCGCAGTGACTTCACTCAACCCTGTTGGCTGATGGCTCAACCCTGGAGCGGCCCGGGCAAAGCGTAGCTTTGCACTTAAGAGTGCCTAAGTGTTGAGAAAAGTTATCACTAAAAAAGTTCCTTCGCTTAAAAGCGGAGGAACTTTTTTAGTGATATCGTGAAAATAGGATTTTTGAGTGACGTCATTTTAATAAATAGTGACGTCACAGAAAAATCGTTTTTTCACGTTCCAATCAAATTTTTGTGAGAGAGTTTTTGTGAGCAGGTTCGTATTATACGGACTCGTAATAATAGGATTGCTCTATACCTTTGAAAATTACTTCCCTATCGTTAATTTTGTCAGTCAAATTTTCCTGTAACAAAGTACGGATTTCCAAATCGTTAACAGGACTCCGCTCCATCGCCTGCAAATACGCTTCTTTAGGTATCTTTGCCCAGTCCACCATCTTACCCAAATGTTTTTTCAAAATCATATCCAACCATATCCGGGTACTGCGACCGTTACCTTCCATAAAAGGATGGGCCACATTCATTTCCACATATTTCGCCACAATGGCTTTGAAATCCGTCTCCGGCATTTTTTCAATACTGGCCAAAGCCGCATCAAGATAAAGTGTATTGGCAAAGCGAAAATTCCCTTTGGAGATATTCTTAGTCCTGATTTGTCCGGCAAAATTATACAAGCCATCAAACAGGAATTTATGAATATCTTTCAAACCCTTTACCGTGCCAACTTCAATTTGATCAATGGCACCGGTAGCGTAAAGCTGTTGTGCTTTTACCAACCTTTTGGCATCAATGTCTGTTGTACTTAATTTCATATGTAACTCCCCAGCAAAGGGCATCACCCGTTCACTGAAGTGCGAAGCTGTATCGCCTCCGCAATGTGCTTCGCCTGAATCTGCTCCTGATTGTCCAAATCCGCAATGGTACGGGCAACCTTCAAAATCCGGTCATGGGAACGGGCGGAAAGATGGAGGGCCGCAAAATACTTTTCCAACATTTTTTTGGCCTCGTCACCCAGCTCACAAAACTTTTCCACCTCACGCCGGGTCATCTGGGCATTACAATAGATTCCCGTCCCGGTCAGGCGTGCCAGCTGCCTATTCCGGGCCCCAATCACCCGCCGCCGCACCACCCCGCTGGGTTCCCCGGGGGCCTTGGTCTGCAATTCGTCAAAACCCACCCGGGTAAGATTTATTTGAATATCTATACGGTCCAGCAAGGGGCCGCTGATTTTCCGCCTGTATCCCTCAATATCCTTGGGTTTGCAGGTGCAACGCCGTTCCGGATCCCCAAAATAACCGCAAGGACAGGGATTTTGGGCCGCCACCAAAAGGAACTTGCTGGGGAAGCACATCTGGGCCTTTACCCGGGAAATATTAACCTCCCCATCCTCCAGGGGCTGACGTAACATCTCCAGGGTATTTCTGTCAAACTCCGGGAACTCATCCAAAAACAACACCCCGTTATGGCTCAATGTTACCTCTCCCGGCTTGGGGATGGTGCCGCCGCCCAGCAGGGCATTGGCACTGGTGGAATGGTGGGGACTGCGGAAAGGCCTTTCCCGCATAATGCCGCCTTCCTCCAATTTGCCGCTGACGGAATAAATTTTAGTAACTTCCAACGCCTCCGCCTCCGTCATGGGCGGCATAATGGTCACCAGCCGCCGGGCCAGCATGGTCTTGCCGCAGCCCGGGGAACCCACCATCAGAATGGAATGGCCGCCCGCCGCCGCAATCTCCATGGCCCGCCGGGCCACCGGCTGACCCTTCACGTCCGCAAAATCCACATTATATACCCGTTCTTCATTGGACAAAATGTTTTCCTTGGGCAGGGGCTCCAGGGGGCACACCCCCTGCAAATGATTCACCAGCTCTGACAAACTGTGTACCGCATAAACATCAATCCCCGGAATCAGCTTGCCCTCCGCCAAATTTTCCGCAGGAATATAAATTTCCTTGTAACCGAGCCGTTGGGCCTCCATCACCATGGGCAGCACACCGCTGACTTTTCTGATGCCTCCGTCCAGGGACAACTCCCCTACAAAAATCTTGCCTTCCACCTCATCCAGGCCGATGCCCTGATTATTGGCAATCAGAACACCTATGGCCATGGGCAAATCCAAACTGCTGCCCTCTTTCTTTACATCGGCCGGAGCAAGATTGATGACCAAATTGGTCATGGGGAAAATATAGCCGCTGTTGCTGATGGCGGATTTGACCCGCTCCCTGGCTTCCTTTACGGCAGTTGTGGCCAGACCCACCACCTCAAATTTCGGTAGCCCGTTATTGATATCCACCTCTACCGTTATCAAAGCACCGTCAATGCCAATAGTAGTTTCGCCCAAGGTCTTCGCAAACATTTTCCCCTCCTAATATGCAATAAATTGTTCTTGTTTATTATAACATATCACCCGCAAAATTCCCACAAATTTATAGTTTATATAACGAGTTTTTCTTACAAAAAGACGTCAGGTGTCAGGCATTAGGTTTAAGGGCGTAGGGCGTAGGGCGCAAGCCGCCTACGGCGACAGGGTTCAGCCAACAGCCATCAGGGTAGAGTGAAGTTTGTATTGTTGCCAACTTTTCTGAACCCTGACTACTGTTGGCTGATGGCTCAACCCTGTTATAATCACAGGAACATTCTACCACAACTTTAAGCTTTAAGCTTTTACCTGAATTAACGCTTTACGCTAACTGTCCCTTTCGCAAAACTCTTTCACCAAAACGCTTTCACAAAAAAATGATTGGAACGCGAAATACTGTTTTTTCGGTGACGTTATTTTTCTTAAAAGTGACGCCACTCAAAAATCTTATTTCAACAGTTTGAAAAGAATTGTTGAACAGACGGCTTTCAAGATAATCATCATCCTTCTCCCAACAACCACTCCACCACATTCAATACCTCAATACCATCATAATTTCCCAAAGTATACTCATCCAAGGTAAGAATAAACTTTCTGTAGTTATCCCTGACCATATACAGGGGCTCAATCTCCCTGTCGAAAGTGCTCTTATCCAGCAGGGAGGCACAAACCTGTACATACTCATACTTTCCGTCTTTAGTTATTACAAAATCAATCTCCCTGTTGCCAATTTTACCCACATTTACCCTATAACCCCTCCGCAGCAATTCTAAATAAACTAAATTTTCCAACGCAAAGCCCATGTCATAATCCCTGCGGGGGAGCAGATACCGTCGCAAAGCCAAATCCGCTATATAGTACTTTCCATTAGTTTTCATCAACTCCTTGCCGGCCACATCAAACCGTTCTGCCGGATAGAAAATGAAAGGTTCGACCAAAGCACGAAGATAATCTCCCACCGTATTCAGCGAAACTTTACGGCCGCTTGAAATGAGATAGTTAGTAATACTGCGTACTGAGATAGGGCTGCCAATACTGCCGGCCAAAAATTTAGCTATATTTTGCAAAAGCACAGTATCCCCAATTCTCCTGGTTGACAAACCATTTCTGCACCGGTCCCGCTCGGCAATATCCTTCACAACTATAGTGTTGTAGATTCCTTCCAAATAAACCGCCGCTTTATCCGCACTGTAACGCATTTCGGTCAGATAGGGAAAACCGCCTGTCTGCAAATAGTCATTAAATAATTTTTTCCGATCCCTCCCCTCGTATGCCGTTGCAAATTCCCGGAAAGACAAGGGCAATAACTTTATTTCTACATAGCGGCCGGAGAGAAGTGTAGCCAATTCCCCGGACAAAAGATAAGCATTAGACCCGGTAATATAAATGTCAATGTTTTTGTACAGTTGCAAACTGTCCACAACCTTCTGAAAATCCGGCACAAGCTGAATCTCATCCAACAAAACATAATTCTGCTTCTGCGGACACAAAGATTCTTTGATATAAACATACAGTTTTTTGTAGTCCAACAGTTCCTCATGTTCAAGATCTTCAAAATTGATGAAATGTATTTGTTCGGCCGTTACACCTTGTGTTTGCAAATACTGAACATATAGTTTCAGCAAAACTGATTTCCCACAGCGTCTGATACCGGTGATGACCTTGATAACCTCCTCATCCCGCCACATGGCCAACTGTTGCACATATTCTTTTCGTTCAATTAACATATTCCGCATCCTTTCTGATAATCAACATTGTACCGCATTATTCCATTTTACGCAATAGATTTTTTCTGATTTGGGAAAATAACTGTAATTTTCCCAAAAATTATCACAAACAGGAAACTTTTTTAATAAAGCATCAGAGTTGAGTGAAGTGAACACTGGACAGAGAACAGTGGTCACTTATGAAAATATGTTCCTGCAATTAGAACCCACCCCGCCAC
>JAZLMD010000170.1:0-3228 GCA_045598465.1 Acidaminococcaceae bacterium
ATCCAGCCCGGGGGCTCCGATTTCCGGCTGATGGACAGAAAGGCGGTGCTGGCTTACCGTGAGTATCAGGAGCAGTCCCCATTTATTCGGGGTATTATCGGTTCCATGGGGTTCAAGCAGGTGCAGTTCCCCTTTGTGGCGCCGGAGCGTTTTGCGGGCAAGTCCAAGTTTTCTTTGAAGAAGATGCTGAAGTTTGCCATGGACGGAATTTTGAACAATTCCGTGCTGCCTTTGCGGATTGCCTTTTATGTGGGTTTGCTGAGTATGCTCTTCAGTATTGGGCTTTTTATACATGTTATGTATGAAACCTGGATTGGGGATACGGTGGCGGGCTGGTCCACCATTATGTTGTGTTTGTCTTTCTTCGGCGGTGTACAGCTGATGGTGCTGGGAGTATTGGGGGAATATGTGGGACGTATTTTCCTGGAAGTGAAGAATAGGCCCCGTTATTTGATTCAGGACAGATGTAGGGCGTGATGAAAAAGTTAATTTTTAATGCGGATGATTTTGGCAGGCACAGTGCCATCAATCAGGCCGTCAGACAGGGTGTGGAAAAGGGGGTTTTGACTTCCGCCAGCTTAATGCCCGGTGAGGGGGCATTTGGGGAGGCGGTGGAGATTGCCCGTTCCCTGCCCGGTTTGGAAGTGGGGGTGCATCTCACTTTGGTGGATGCCTTGCCGGTTTCTGACCCTGCGAAGATACCGTCTTTGGTGGATAAGGAGGGCCGTTTCCGTGCCAGCCATAAGGAATTTGTTAAAAGTTTTTTTGCCGGCAAGATAAATTTGCAGGATGTCGCTTTGGAGCTGAAGGCCCAGATTGACAGGGTGGCACAGGAAAATTTGCGGCTCACCCATGTGGACGGGCATCAGCATATTCATATTCTGCCGGGAATATTGCCTATTGTGTTGGATTTGAGCAAAAAGGCCGGTATCAGGGCTCTAAGGATTCCCCGGGTGGACGTGGATGTGGATACGGGAAAATCCCAGGGCGGATTGGGTGAGGCCCTGGGCCGGATGGGACTTTGGACTTTGGCATCGGTGGGAGCGTACAGGGCGAGAAAGGCAGGATTTGCGGTGCCGGAGCATTTTGCCGGATTGGTGGCGGGTACGGCGGCGGATGAGGATTATGTTTTGAAATTGCTGCCCCTTCTGCCGGAGGGGACTACGGAAGTTATGACTCACCCCGGACTGGATAACGGGATACTTGAAAAGGTGTGTGGCTGGGACCATGATTTTGAGGCGGAATACAGGGCCATCGTTTCCCCCAAGGTCAAGGAGACCATGGAAAAATTGGGAATCGGCATTGGCAGTTTTGTCGGATGATTTAGCAAGGAGAAGGAACATTGAAACCGTTTGAAGTGCAAGAATTGGAAAAGAGGGGCATGCTGGACACGTTTTTCAGCGGCAAACCGGAGGAGAACGGCTGGAAGGAATTGAACAATATTCTGGCCAAGGCGGAGAATATGTCCGAGGTTCCTGCCGGGGCTTTGAAGAAAGCGGCGGGGTAGTGGGATGTGAAGTTCAATGAACGTAATGTTACCAAACGCAGTGCCATTTACCGCAAACTGGCGGAGCAGGTTTTTTTGGGGATTGGCTCACAGGATGACCAACTATATAAGGATTGCGGGTATTTGGCTCAGGAGCTGGGATTGTCACCCCAGGCCACCCAGTTGGCCAATCGTGGGGCCAAGCAGTTGGCTTATGCCCAAAGGTGTCGGGGTATAGCCGCAGGAACGGAGAAACTGACGATTCAGGAATTGAACAATCTTTTCGGATATGATTATGAGGCGGGGCTGGTGCAGCGCCGGGAAGTGTTTGAGGAGGAGTTCTACAAGGATTTTGAAAGGTTTGAGGAGAAACAACGTTATTCTTTGGCGGATGAGCAAAAGCTTACGGTGCTTGCGGAAAAGTTGGATGTGCCTTTTGAACTGAAGGAAAACCTTACTTCCGCTTTGATTCGCTTCCGCAACCTGTGGAATGCGGAGAGCCAGGATTTGCAACCCATCAAGGTGCAGTTTCCGCTGGAGCCGGGGGAAGAGTGCTATGCCGGCACCAATGCGGGACGCTGCCTGATGAAACAGGTGGAGGTGGAGGATGATTTCTTTGATTTGAATCGCAAGTTCAAGGCGGATGATACCCTTTCCTTTAGGGACAATGCCTTGGACACCAACAAGCGGATGCAGGAACACTTGATGGTGGAGGAAATCGGGGTTTTCTTCATTACAACCAGGCGGTTGATATTTTTGAGCGAGAAGACGGCGGTGCAGCACGCTATGGCGGATGTGACCGGCGGTGATTACAAGGAGAATTGTATTTACTTCCATATGAAGGACGGCAGTGATGTGGTATATAAGTATTCAGACGAAGCGTCCGAATGTATGTTTTTGATTTTCAACAGGGTTTTGCAGGGTAAAATCAAATTGGCGGACAGGGCACATAAATAATGCGTAATGCGGAATTCGTAATGCGTAGTTATGGAGATATGTTCCTGTGATTAAAATAGGTTTTAGGTATCAGGTGTCAGGTTTCAGGGAAGTCCGCATAGTGTGAACTCTCGTCCGCCCATTGGAGGGGCGGGGGACCGTCTGAAGGAACATAGAAGGACGGTGGTGGGGTGACGGCAAGAAGTGGAACATTCGCATAGTGTGAACTTTACTCAACCCTGACTACTGTTGTCTGAACCCTGGAGCGACAGGGCGGGAAAAGGAAAAGAGGTGGGGTGTCATGATCAATGTTTATTGCACGGAAAATACCGGCCTTAAGCAGTTGAGCATGGAAAAACTGAATAAGGGATGCTGGATAGACATGGTGGCACCTTCCCATGATGAATTAGTGGAGGTGGCGGCAGCCACCGGACTGCAGATGGATTTTCTCAGCGCCGCATTGGACGATGAAGAAAAGTCCCGTATTGAGGTGGATGAGGACCAGATTCTGGTGCTGGGGGATATCCCTTTTCTGCGGTCCAACAAGGATTTTGAGGCGTTGCCCCTGGGAATTGTTATCAACCGCAACTATATAGTTACCGTATGTTTGGAGGCCAATGGTGTAACCGCCGGTTTTGAGGAGAAAAACGGCCGGAGCCGGATTACCCAGCATCATACCAATTTTCTCTATCAGATTCTTTTCAGGGCGGCCACCCTGTATTTGAAGTACATCCGTATCATTATCAAGCGTACGGATGAAAGTCGGATCGTAGCCATGTCGTTCTGTGAGCCAAGGAGTTGGATTG
>JAZLMD010000171.1:0-6928 GCA_045598465.1 Acidaminococcaceae bacterium
GGACTCCAACTCCAAAGCCCTTTTCAAGCCCACACCGGGCAAATTTTTAACTGTTTCTTTCCACCACATAACATATTCCTCTTTTATCACTTGCAAATGTTTTTTCTTTGTGCTACAATATCTAAGCTTATTTGGAAGTCACGAATTGACATAGGAGGTAGGAACAATGGCAAATTATTGTGATATCTGCGGTAAGGGCACTCAGGCAGGTTGCAGAGTAAGCCACTCTAACCGTCATTCCAATCATACTTGGAAACCCAATTTGCAAAAAGTTCGTGCTGTTACAGACGGCGTTATCAAACACATCAATGTTTGCACCCGTTGTCTCCGTTCCGGCAAAGTAACACGTTCAGTATAACTGCTGACAACAAAAAGAAGCCAAATACAAGGGTATTTGGTTTCTTTTTTTATCTCCTTTGCAAAATCCTCTGACCGCAATCCGGGCACTGACTGGCAAAAGAACTGATTTTCCGGCCGCAAGTGGGGCAAATAACATAAGCACTGAAAGCATGCAGATGCTCCTCAAAAAAATCAAAAAACATCTCCACTTCTTTGTTTTCCTTGTGCCAGCAATATGCCAAAAGATGCTTGCCACGGCTGTCCATAGCAATCTCCACGGTCTCGTTCCCCATGTCCCGTACCAACACCTGCATAATCTTCTTCACATTGTGGAACTTCACCAAGTGCTCTTCCTGATCCCATTCATCAACCTGAACCCCCATGTCGTTCAGTGTCTGCAACACCATATTCCAAGCTGAATTCACATCCAACTCATAAAAGCGGTTCTCATAGCACCCGCCTGCTCCGTTTATAATCATTAGCTGTATCCCTCCGACCCCATTATAACACAAAGAGGGCGCTGTCTCAACAGTGCCCTCTTAAAATTTACAAAATTATTTGGCGTAATCAACCGCCCGGGTTTCCCTGACAATAACAACCTTAATCTGTCCGGGATACTCCATTTCCGCCTCAATCTTCTTAGCCACATCCCTTGCCAAAATAATGCTGTCATCATCCGAAATTTTCTCCGGCTTGACCATAATCCTAATTTCCCTGCCTGCCTGAACCGCATAACATTTCTCCACACCCTCAAAGGATTCGGAGATTTCCTCCAATCGAGTTAAACGTTTCAGATAATTCTCCAGGGTCTCACGACGTGCCCCGGGTCTTGCCGCACTGACGGCATCCGATGCACTGACCAAAACCGCCTCCACACATTTAGTTTCTGTATCACCGTGGTGAGCAGCAATACAATTGATCACCAAATCGTTCTCACGATACTTCTTGGCCACCTCAACACCAAGCTCCACATGGCTGCCTTCCACCTCGTGGTCAACCGCCTTGCCAATATCATGAAGAAGTCCGCCCCTCTTCGCCAAATTAACATCAACACCCAATTCGGAAGCCATAATGCCTGCCAAATTGGCCACTTCCACAGAATGGTTCAACACATTCTGACCGTAGCTGGTACGGTAACGGAGCCGGCCCAAAAGCTTAACCTCCTCAGGATGCAGACCATGAACCCCCACCTTGAAGGTTGCCTGCTCCCCGGCCTCCTTAATCTTCTGTTCCACCTCCCTTTGGGCCTTCTCCACCATTTCCTCGATACGGGAAGGATGGATACGTCCATCGCTGATGAGCTTCTCCAATGCTATACGGGCAATTTCCCTCCGCACAGGATCAAAACCGGAAATCAGAATCGCCTCCGGCGTATCATCAATAATCAGCTCAATTCCTGTCAATGTCTCCAATGCACGAATATTGCGTCCTTCACGGCCGATAATACGGCCTTTCATTTCATCATTAGGCAATTCCACAACAGAAACAGTGGTCTCCGCCACATGGTCCGCAGCACAACGCTGAATGGCAAGAGAAATAATCTCCCTGGCCTTCTTGTCGGCATCTTCCTTGGTCTGCTGCTCGATTTCCTTAATCATCACAGCGGAATCGTGTTTAACCTCATCCTCCAAATTGGTCAACAACTCGGCCTTGGCCTGATCCGCAGTCAAACCGCTCAGCCGTTCCAACTCCTGGACCTGCTTGCTGTACATGGCATCCACTTTTTCCTGGGTTGCATTAAGAAGCTGCTCTTTTTGAGCAATCCTATCCTCCTTTTTCTCGAAGGACTCAATCTTACGGTCCAGATTTTCCTCCTTCTGAATCAGACGTCTCTCAGACCTTTGCAACTCCGCACGCCGTTCCTTGGACTCCCGTTCCATATCACTGCGCATACGATGGATGTCTTCCTTGGCCTCCAACAACATATCCTTGTTCCGTGCTGCAGCATTTCTTTCTGCCTGGCTAATTATATTCCTCGCTTTTTCTTCCGCCGTGCCAATCTTGGCTTCTGCGACATTCTTCCTGTAAAAGAAACCCCCGGCACCGCCGGCAGCCAAAGCAACAATAGCAACTGCAACTAATGTTAAAATGATTTTCACCTCCTCTCACAACAATTTTGTCATACCAAAAGTATGCAAAAAGCGGACCATTCACCCATGGTCCACCACTATTCGATTGGATACCTGTCTATTTTAATATATACACATCAAAAAGTCAACCTGTCCAAAGCCAGCTCCATATAATTTGAACCAAAGCCCCGGTTCACCATAAATGCAGCGGCTGTGGCCCAAAGTTTTCTCCTGTCAGAAAAATTCCTGCTACTATATTTCCTATGGAATAAATCCGCCGCCGCCCTGGCATGCTCTTCCTCCAGTTCGGGTGTAAACTGCTCCAAAATCTCACCCCAAACGGACTTATCCACCAACTTTTTGGTCAGTGTGCCTATCAGATGCTGTCTGCCGTAACACTTCTTGGCCAGCCAACCCCGATAAACCGCCATTGCGTAACGGCTTTCGTTTATCAGGTCCGCCTTTCGCAACCGCTCCACCACTGCCTCCGCCTGTTCCATGGTGGCACCCTTCAGCAGTAATTTTTCATACATATCCTGACCGCCATGGTCACGCAAAGACAAGAGGTCCAGAGCTTTGTCATAGACCTCTTCCACAGTGGCGAATTCCCTCTTACTCTTTTGCAGGTTCCTCATCAGCACCCACCAACTGGGCCACGGCCTTTTCCCGAATCATTTGCTCAACCTGTGCGGCGGCCTCAGGATTCTCTTTGAAAAACAGCTTCGCTTTTTCACGGCCCTGACCGATTCTCTGCTCATTAAAACTGAACCAGGCACCGCTCTTTTGGACGACGCCCAAATCCACACCCATATCCACCAAGCAACCTTCCTTGCTGATACCGGTGCCGTACATAATATCAAAGGTGGCCTGACGGAAGGGGGCGGAAACCTTATTCTTAACAACCTTGGCCTTGGTCACATTACCAATGATTTCGTTACCGTCCTTAATTGCACCATCCTGACCGCCGCTCTTGCGGATATCAATCCGCACAGTACTGTAGAACTTCAAAGCCCGGCCGCCGGTGGTCGTCTCCGGATTGCCGAACATCACACCGACTTTCTCACGAATCTGGTTGATGAAGACCACCGCACAATTGGATTTGGAAATAATGCCTGTAAGTTTCCTCATGGCCTGGCTCATGAGCCGTGCCTGGAGCCCCACATGGCTTTCTCCCATGTCCCCTTGGATTTCCTGCCGGGGTACCAGGGCCGCCACGGAATCCACAACCACAATATCAATAGCCCCGCTCCGCACCAATGCCTCGCAAATCTCCAGGGCCTGCTCCCCATCATCCGGCTGACTAATCAAAAGATTTTCAATGTCCACACCCAAACGTTTGGCATACTCCGGATCCAGGGCATGTTCCGCATCAATAAAGGCGGCATAACCCCCCGCTTTCTGTGCCTCCGCAATAATATGCAGGGTCAAAGTTGTCTTGCCGCTGGACTCCGGTCCAAAAATCTCCGTAATGCGGCCACGGGGAATGCCACCCACCCCCAGGGCAACATCCAACGACAGGGCCCCTGTGGGAATAACATCAATATTCATTTGGGCCTTGGCCTCGCCCAATTTCATAATGGCACCCTTGCCAAAATCCTTTTCAATTTGTTTCAAAGCCAAATCCAAGGCCTTCGCTCTCTCCGCTTCCATAGTATTCCTCCTTCGCTAAAACAATGACAAAGATATTATACCAAAAAACTACTTCCTGTTCAATATGTCTTGAATCTCATCCTTGGAGAACTGATAGGTGGTATTGCAAAAATCGCAGTGGGCTTCCGTAACCTCATCCTCAGACATCTCCTGCAGGGCACTCTTGTCCAAAGCCCCCAGGGCATCTGCGATTTTCTGCCTGCTGCAACGGCACTCAAAACACACTTCAATATTTTCCTTGATATCCACCTGCAGTCCCTCCCCCAATGTCTCAATAATTCTCTCAGGGGTGTAACCCTTCTTCAGTAACTGGGTCACATAAGGAATGTGCAAAACATTATTTTCCAATTTTGCCAGCACCTCATCCTTAGCCCCGGGCATGGCCTGAATGAAAAAACCCCCAGCCACCACCACCTCGCCCTCCGGAGCCACCAAAACCCCCAAAGCCACGCTGGCCGGGGTTTGCTCCGACTTATAAAGATAGTAGGTCAAATCATCCGCAATTTCTCCATTCTTCAATTCACAATAACCGTTGAAGGGCTCCGCATTCTGCAAATACCGGGTCACCACCAAATTACCCCTGCCCACGGCACCCCCCACGTCCAACTTCCCATTTTTCGGAGGCAAAAAAAATATCCGGATGCTCCACATAACCACGCACCTTGCTTCCTTCCGCATCCGCAATAATCTCGCCAATAGGGCCGTCACCAACAAAACGAAGATTCACTCTTTCTCTGTTTTTCATAGTGGCGCTCAAAAGCAGGGCACCGGTCATAGCCCGTCCCAGGGCCGCACTGGTCACGTGACTGCAATGGTGCATTTTGGACACCTGACGTACCAAATTTGTTGTCCGTAAAGCATAAATACGGACACCTTCAACTGTAGCTTTTGTTAAATAATCTTGCATCATAAATCCTTCATCAAACTTGCCATTTCCATAGCCGCCATAGCTGCATCCACACCCTTGTTGCCCGACTTGGAACCGGCACGCTCAACTGCTTGTTGAATGTTCTCCGTGGTTAATACACCAAAAATAACCGGCACAAAAGATTCCATTCCAACTTGGGCAATTCCCTTGGCACATTCTGCACAGACATAATCAAAATGAGGGGTAGCACCACGGATAACCGCTCCCAAACAAATCACCGCATCATACTTTTGGGACATTGCCAATTTTTTTGCCACCATAGGAATTTCAAAAGCGCCCGGCACCCAAACCACAGTGATATTCTCCTCATTGCAGTCATGACGGTTTAAACAATCCACCGCACCGTCCAGCAATTTACCCGTAACAAACTCATTGAAACGACTGACCACAATGGCCACCTTCAATCCTTTTCCCGTAATTTTCCCTTCAACAGTTTTCATCTTCTGCCTCCTTAAAATTCTGAAACATTTACTCTACCAATTTTATTGATAGTATTATTAAACCTCCGCCGCTCCATCAAAATCCTGTATTTTATCCATCGGGATGTCTCCTAACGGGAAAACCGGCCGATTTTCCCGTTAGGAGATTAGCTCATCGTCAAATCACAAGCATAAAGTACTTCGCTCATAGAAAATTTATTGCCTCATTTTCATCTTATGCCCCATTTTGATTTCTTTGATATGTAAATAGCCTTCATTATATTCGTTGGCTTCCATAACTATCGGCACACGCTCCACAATTTTAATGCTGTAACCGCTTAAACCGCTACGTTTGGCGGGATTATTGGTAATTAAACGAATTGTGCTCAAACCCAAGTCCGACAAAATTTGCGCTCCCAAACCATAGTCCCGCAAGTCCGGTTTAAAGCCCAACTTTATATTTGCCTCCACTGTATCCAGACCCCCATCCTGCAACGCATAGGCACGGATTTTGTTAGCCAAACCAATACCCCTGCCTTCCTGTCGCATATAAACCACTACACCCAGCCCCTCTTTCTCAATCATCCTGAGAGCAACCGCCAATTGGTCCCCACAATCACACCGCATACTGCCAAAGGCATCACCGGTCAAACATTCAGAGTGTACCCGAACCAAAACATTTTCCTTGCCCTTAATATCACCCTTAACCAAAGCAATATGACATAAATTGTCTAAATCATTTTCATAAGCAATAATGCGGAAATGACCAAACTTGCTTGGCAAGTCCGCCTCCGCCACTCTGTGAATCAATTTTTCGTGTTGCTTGCGGTAGGCAACCAAATCCGCCACCGTGCTAAAAGGCAAATGAAATTTTTGGGCAAACTCAATCAATTCATCCGTCCTTGCCATCCGTCCTTCATCATTCATAATCTCACAGCAAATGCCCACAGGTCTGAGTCCCGCCAATTTGCATAAATCAACAGTCGCCTCCGTGTGCCCCGTCCGCACTAACACCCCACCATCTCTGGCACGCAGGGGGAACACATGACCCGGCCTGCGGAAATCAATGGGCTGGGCATTTTCTTCGGAACATTTTAACATAGTTAATGCTCTTTCATAGGCACTAATCCCCGTAGTGGTGCTCATATGGTCAATGCTCACGCTAAAGGCAGTTTCGTGATTGTCCGTATTATTTGCCACCATTGCACCCAGTTGTAATTTTTCCATAATCTTGCCGTCAGCCGGCATACAGATAAGTCCTCTGGCTTCCTTCGCCATAAAATTAACTGCCTCTGGAGTGGCGAACTGAGCCGCCATAATTAAATCTCCTTCGTTCTCCCGGTCCTCATCATCACTGACTAGAAGCATACCGCCATCCTTAAAAATCTTTAAGGCATCTTCTATTTTTGTGTAACTAAACTTTCCCAAAATTCATCCTTCTTTCCCACAAATTTTTCTATATATTTCCCAATCAAATCTGTTTCAATGTTCACTTTATCCCCAACCCGCTTGAATCCCAAAGT
>JAZLMD010000172.1:0-3507 GCA_045598465.1 Acidaminococcaceae bacterium
CTATCGGTGCGGGCGAAGGTGTCCAGGTCTTTGACCGGTGGTTTGCGTGCGATGCACAGATTACTGCTATTGAGCAAGCGGATGGCTTCTTGGCGAAACTCCCCAAAGTGGGATTGGATAAGTTGTTTGACAAGGGCAGGGCAAAACTGCAGGACTTGGCTTTACAGGTGCGTGACAAGGATGTGCAAATTTGCCCCCACGGTTCGCCGTGGGTGTTTTCGTTTTCTTGTTCGTTGGGAAACTAACCATAGGAAAATGTTACACTTTTATGTCATTAGGAAAATTATGTTGAATATGGTATGTATGGTGTGGTAGTTTATTCATATATACGGGGTGGGTGTGAAAATATGTCTGCTATTAAACATTTGAGACAGCAGGTATAACGGGGCTGGCTGGAGTACGTATTTTGACCTGGGAAAACCAGCTAATGGAGAAAAATTGAAGCGGCAATATATTGCTATTGATTTGAAAAGTTTTTATGCCAGTGTGGAGTGCGTTGACAGGGGGCTTGACCCTCTGACAACCAATCTTGTGGTGGCTGATTTGAGCCGCACGGAGAAGACAATTTGCTTGGCGGTGACACCGGCGTTAAAGGCCTACGGGATTCCCGGCAGGCCCCGTTTGTTTGAGGTGGTTCAGGCGGTGAAACGGTTGAACAGGGAACGGAAACTGAATTTGCAGTACATTGTGGCTGCCCCTCGGATGGCCCGTTATTTGGAGGTCAGTGCCCAGATTTACAATATTTATTTGCAATATATTGCGCCGGAAGATATTCATGTGTATTCCGTGGATGAGGTTTTTATTGATGCCACCAATTATTTGGCCACTTATAAGAAAACCGCCCGGGAACTGGCTATGACGATGATTGGGGATGTGTTGGAAACTACGGGAATTACGGCCACTGTAGGCATTGGCACCAATCTTTATCTTGCGAAAATTGCCATGGATGTAATGGCCAAGAAGATGCCTGCGGACAGGGACGGGGTGCGGATTGCGGAGTTGGATGAAATCAGTTACCGTCGGGAGTTGTGGGAACATAGGCCCATTACAGATTTTTGGCGGGTGGGGCCCGGCATTGCCCGGCGTTTGGCGGAATATAATATGTATACTATGGGTGATATTGCCCTGTGTTCCCAAGGAGCTGCCGGGGAGTTTTTCAGTGAGGATCTGCTTTACAGGATATTCGGGGTGAATGCGGAGTTTCTTATTGACCACGCCTGGGGTTATGAGCCCTGTCTGATTGAAGATATCAAAAAATACCGGCCCAAAGTGAATTCTTTGAGTACCGGTCAGGTGTTGCAGGAGCCCTATTCATTCGACAAGGGGCTTTTGGTGGTCAGGGAAATGACGGATGCCCTGGTGCTGGACTTGTTAAGCAAGAATCTTGTTTGCGACCAGATGGTTTTGCACGTGGGGTACAATGGTAAATACGGTGCTTTGCCCGCCCCCGCACATGGTTCGGCTAATTTGGGGAGTTACAATAATTCCCGGGAAATAATTTTGGAAAAGGTGACTGTTCTTTATGCAAAAATCGTGGACCGGGGGAAGCTGGTCAGACGGCTTAATGTGATTGCCAATCATGTTTACCGTAAGGGTGATGAACCCGGGAAAACTTCGGAACAGATGAGTTTGTTTGCAGAGGATTATTCTGAAACGGACGAAGCAAATTTTCTTAAGGAAGCCAACCGTCAGCAGGCAATTTTAAAAATTCAGCGGAAATACGGCAAGAATGCCCTTTTGAAGGGCTGCGACCTGCAGGAAGGGGCTACTGCCAGGCAAAGGAATGCCCAAATCGGCGGCCATAAGGCGTAAGGGTGATGTTATGGACAAGAAATATGAAGGAATTATTAACCTGGAATACAGGGGCGTGAAAAATCATGTTCCTGCGGATCGGATGGCCAGGGCTGCCCAATTTTCGGCTTTCGCCGCCCTTTCCGGTCATGACCGCTACATCAGGGAGGTGGAGCGTAAAAATCAGGAGTATCACGAAAATTTGCACCGGGGCGAATTGGAAGAAAGCTGTTAGACAATGAAAAATCAAATCCGTAAACGGTCTATGTAAGCGGACCGGTTACGGATTTTTTGTATTCCCATCTGAAAAGCGAGAAAATCACGCGATTTTTGTGAGAAATCACGTGATTTTCGGAGTTTTTGATAAGCACTTATTCTTGGAACAGTCGGATTTTATTTAGTGGGAGTAATGGCGAAGGCACGTACCGGCATGCCGGTGGCTTTCTCCACAGCGGGCCAGGCCGCAAAGAGCAGGGCTCCGGCAGGAGCAACCTTGTCCAGATTGCAGAGAACTTCGATTTGCAGTTTGCCTTGTTTCAGAACATAGCGTTCGCAGGCCAAATCCCCGGCAGCGGCAGCCAGTTTGGAGGCATCCGTATCCAGGGTTTCGTGACCGTTGGCGGCGGCATTCCGTTCCTCGTAGATGTATTTCAGGGCTTCTAAGGACCAGCCGGGGAAGTTCTCGCTGCCGTCCTTGGCAATGCCGCTGAGTTTCTTCATATCGGGCCATTTTTTGCCCCAATCGGTGCGGAGGGCTACGAAAGCGCCGTCGGGAATCTTGCCGTATTCCTTTTCATAGGCCTTGATATCCTCAACTGTGACGGCATAGTTCTTGTCTTTCTTCACCTGTTCGGTGATATCCACTACGCAGAGGGGGTAGACCATGTTTTTCGGACCGAATTTTTCGCTGGATTTGCCTTTTTTGATGAAGTGCTTGGGAAAGTCGATATGGGTGCCGAACTGTCCCGGAAATTTGTAGGTTTCAATCAGGCATTCCAACATGGGGTTGCCCCAATCGAAGACGACTTTGTTCAATTCCACGGAACCGGCGGGAATACCTGACCAGCAGGGACTTTTGCTGTTCAGGGGATGGCTGAGGTCAACCCATTGGTATTCGGGTTTGTTCAGCTCTTTGTAAAGGGACCACAGATTTTTAGCCATGATTATTTCCTCCTTAGATTTGTTGGTTGCATTATAGCACAGCTTGGTTGTTTGTGTAGCGGAATGTGCTATAATGTAGAAAAAACAAAGGAAGGTGTAACAATGTTACTGGGAATAGATGTGGGCGGTACCTTTACGGACGGGGTTTTGATTGATAAAGGTCAGGTTTTGGCCCAGGCCAAAACCGCCACCACTCATGAGGATGTGTTGCAGGGAATATTGGCGGCCTTAGATTTGGTAATCGGGGAATCGGCTAAAGCAATCCGGCGGGTGGTGATCAGCAGCACCATCGTCACCAATGCTTTGACGGAGCATAAATTGGCACCGGTGTTTTTGGCCACTATTCCGGGACCGGGAATGAATACGCAACAAAAATTTCCTGTGGAGCCCTTGGAGTTTGGCGGTTATGTTGACCACAGGGGCAAATGTACCGCCCGCATCGATTGGCATAAACATCAAGATTTTCTGAATGTCAGGGGGCGTGGGGCTGCTGCGGTGAGCGGCAAGTTTTCTGTTCGTGACGGGATTTTGGAGAAGGAGCTGGCGGCACAACTG
>JAZLMD010000173.1:0-4374 GCA_045598465.1 Acidaminococcaceae bacterium
TCAATCAATCTCATTCCATACCCTTCCTGATAATCCATTATCTGTATTTGTTGTTCAGTGTTATCCCGTAAAATTGTAAGAATCCTCGCTTCACCATTGTAATCATTATTTTCACGGGTAATAACTTTGGCATACCCAGCAGGAAGTGCCGGACCATATCCGTAACGTTTGTTGTTTTTGTCAACCCAGACCAACTCATAGAAACGGTTAGGTATCAAATATAATGTCTTTGTCTTACCACTTTTTAATGACCTCACCCTGATGCCGTCTTTGAGCATATCCCTTTCCATAAAACACCCTCCCTTCAAAATATCCCTCTGTCTATATATACCCATCAAAACGAAAAAATCCTACCTGTTTTTTCAAAAATTTTTAAAAACAGCGGCTGATTGCAAGAATCAACCGCTGTTTACTAACTCTTGGCTCCTTTCGTAAAGGAGCTGGCAGTTGCGTAGCAACTGACTGAGGATTTCTTTTTAAGCTTTGTATTATGCAAAGCTCCGCTTTGCCCGGGTGCAATGTCGCTCCGCTCCAGCCATCAGCGAATAGTAATCAGGGTTCAGAAAAGTTGGCAACATACAAACTTTACTCAACCCTGTTGGCTGGACCCTCAACCCTATCGCCGCAGGCGACTTACGGTCCCCCGCCCCTCAAATGGGCGGACGAGAGTCACTACTGTGCTAACTTTTTCCCTCCCAGGCGTGGGAGGGGTGGATTGACTATAGAAACACAGAAAGGCAAGACGAGGAGGGTCGCTCTCTTCCGACAAGAAAAATAAAACTGAAAATTTTTGCTGACTGGTATTATAATCACAGGACCATTTTACCATAATTTATAACTTCTAACTTATAACTTCTAACTCGCAGTGTACGACCCCACCACCATGTCGCTCCACTCCAGCCATCAGCAAATAGTAATCAGGGTTCAGAAAAGTTGGCAACATACAAACCTTACTCAACCCTGATGGCTGAACCCTCAACCCTATCGCCGCAGGCGATACCCCTGGAGCGTAGCGACACGGGGTGTTGTGTGCGAAAAATCTATACAAATCTGACAATTTATGATAATATTTATCAAAATCATATGACTGAAAGGAGTTTGGGTTATGGCAGGTTATCCGAAACCGTTGACACGGAAGACGTTGGAGAAAAGGTATCAGGCATTTGCACCGGAAAAGAGGGAGTTTTTGAGCAGGTTTTTCGTTGCGGCGGCTAATCTTTACGGGGTAGTTTTTTTGGATGATTTGTATGGTGCTTATAGGGATTTGATGAAGCGGCGGAAAGAGAAACAGCTTGTTGATGCGGCCTATGTGGATGGTATAACTTGGGATGAATTTGAGGAGTTTGGTTCCCTTTTGCGTAGGGACGGGGAGATGCCTTTGTTTGTTTTCGAGCCGAAGGAGTTTGATTCAAAGGAAAAAGAAGAAGAATATACGGGGGGTTATGTTGTTGTCCACAGGGATATGGTTACCCGTGGGGCCCTCAAACTTAAAAATGCTTATGAGATGATTGAGCAGCAGGGGGATAAGGATTTTTATACGCCTGTAAATTTTTTGGAGTATGATCGGCATGTGACAACTCCGGCTGAGAAAAAACTGAAGAAGTTTTTGGAGAATCTAAAATCTGTAGCATTGAAGGTTCCTGTGATTATTAGCAGTGATTTATTTGAAGACGCCCCCTATGTATACAACAAATTCAAGGGCAGTTATTTGAGGAATATTCGTTCGGTATTGCGGAGGGATGAGGTTGCAATTCAGGCCGTGGGTGTGGAAATGCTGACTTATGAGGACCGGCGAAGGATTTTTAATGCGGACGGGTCATACAGGACTTTTGCTGAGCAAATGTTAGGTATGATATATGACAGCGAACAGGATGCTTGCTATGGTGCTGCGGACTCCATAGAATTGTATTTTAGCGAACTGGAAAGGATGGGTGTGGAACTGAGCAGCAAGCAGGAAGGACAATTTTTGAATTTGGTAATGGAATATCATAACACTCTGAATTTGCGAACCAACCGTGGATTTCCGCCAAGTGAATTAAGTCGGATTAATGCCGGCAAAAATCCCGGTGGGATGCCCAAGTTTGTGTTCGGGAACGGTTATAAAAAGATGATTAGGAATGGGGATTTGAATTTGGAGGAATTGCGACAGGGCCTTTTTGATGATGAAAATTTATAGTTGCCTTTAAAGAAGAGTATTTTGGACGGACTGAATGATTTGAAGAATGATTTATAAGTTTCGGACTGACGGAAATTTTGCAGTTTATGAATGGGGGTGAAGGATTGTGGATATTTTGAAAACTGTGGGAAAGGCAATCAGGGGTGACAAGAAGTGTGAGCAGTGCGGTTCCAGGGAGGATGTGAAGTTGGTTCGTTGCAGTGCTTTTTCAGGGGTACCGGTGATGAAACGGTTGTGCAGAAAATGCGCTTTGATGGAATCGTTGAAGAGGTATTGATGTTTGGAGGGGTGAGGTAATAATGTATATTGGCGCTCCGGTTGTGAATTTGATAAAGAACCGTATTTATCCCACTTATCAGCTTTATGCGAAGATGACCAACAGGAAACTGACGCCGGAGGAGGGGCTGAAGTTCGCCGTACTGGTGGTGCTTTCCTGGTTGCGGGCCAGGTTGGGTGCCGCCGCTCCGGGGGAGCTGGATTTCCCCGGACCTGACGGATATGCGGAGGTTTCTTTGGAGGAGTTGCCTTCTTTGCATATCAATGCGGGTTTTGTTATTGATATGATTTCCCTGCCGGAAAAGAAGTTGTGGACGTTGCAGATTACGGAGCCGGACTTGGGGTCCAACCCGGGGCGGGCTGACCAGCCCCGCCAGCCGGTGCCGGGCCGTATCATTGAGACCAATGTGGGTTTTCATGTCCTGGGAAATGATTTGGAGGTGGGGGTGCAGACGGTAATTTCTGATCCTGAGACCTCTGCCTGGGCGGATGTCTACCGTCCCGCTTTTGTGAAGCGGCTTTATGACAGTCCCCTGTTCGGGCTTACCCATGTGATTCCCATTACTTCCGCAGCGTATGAGCTGAATACCAAAGAGCAACTGGGGGCCATGGTGGGGCTGTTGCATAATTATGAACATCAGTTGCCCTGTATAGTTTTCACTCCGGCCGGCCGGGCTGTTTATGAGGATGTGGGCAGGCACCGGCTTTCTCCGGAGCAATTGGCCAAGGCGGCCAGCAAGGGGAATTTGGAGAAAAATTTTGTTGCCACCAATTTCAGTGACAAAAGGTTTGGCGGTCCGAAACTGGCAGATGTGCTTCCGGCCCCCTTGGCACGGCGGAAGGGAGAAACGGCTGATTTGGAAACGGCTTCGCCCGTCAGAACTGAATATTTCCTACCCTTTGATGCGGAAAAACTGGCGGCTTCCCTGGCCGGTTACGGCCGGGTGTACCGGGCCCATGAAAATATGATGCCTTTCCTGCGGGAATATGCCCCGGATTTGGATTGCGGAGATATTCTTATTTTTGAGCCGGGCTGCTACGGGGGCCGGATTACGGTTGTGCCCATGGGGGAGCCGGATGCTACTTACCAAAAATTGCGTCAGCAAATGATGAATTATTGTCGGGGCAAGGCGGTGGATTTTGGGGAGATTTATTTTCTCAGCGGTGCCAGGGATATGTTTATGGAACATACTTCCGCTATCAAAGAGGCATCCCGGGAGCAGGGCAAACAGTGGGAAGTGGAACGCAGCATTCTTGAGAAGCGTTGGCAGGGTGTGGTGGATGAGAAGATAAGCGAGACGGAACGGTTGCAGAAGGAGATTGGCAAACTGCAGCAGGCCCTGGGAGCGAAGGAGCAGGTTATTGGAGATAACAGGCGGGAGTTTGAGGCGGCATTGTCCAGGTTGGAGAGCCGTTTGGCGGAAAGGGAGGCCTATATCGCCTATCTGGAGGGGCGGCAGGAGCGTCCCCGTGCCAAGAAAGACATTCCCGGTTGGATAAAGAAGAATTTTGCCGGCCGGTTGCAGCTGCATACCAGGGCTATTCAGGCCTTGGACAGTGCCAATGTGAATCCGGACCGTTTGGAGTTGCTTTATGATGCGTTGGAGTCCCTGGCCACGGACTATTGGGACTATCGTTTTGGCACGATTACGGAAGAGGAGATGAACAGAAGGATGGGGCTGAAATATAAGCGGGGGTTTGTTGTCACCCAGGTTGGTGATACCACCATTGATTTTAAGGACGAACAATATATTTTGCCCTATCTGGCGACGGGGGTGAAGAAGCCCGTCAATCGCAGGATGGATTACCATTTGAAAGTTGGCAATAAAACGGAACATCTCATCAGAATTTATTTCTTCCATGATGAGGAAAGAAAGCTGATTGTGGTGGGCTATCTGCCGGACCATCTTGATTGCGTAAAG
>JAZLMD010000174.1:0-5028 GCA_045598465.1 Acidaminococcaceae bacterium
ACATAAATCGTCGGGGTCTTCTGCTCCGCATACTCAATCTCCGCCTCCGCCAAAGCGGTCTCACAATGGGGACACCAATAAACAGATTTTTTCCCTTTATAGATGTAACCCTTCTTGGCCATGGTGCCGAACACTCTCAACTGTTCCGCCTCAAAATCCTTATGCAACGTAACATAGGGATGGTCCCAATCCCCCAACACGCCCAAACGCTTGAAATCCTTGCGTTGTTCATCCAGCCAATGCAAAGCGAACTCACGGCATTTGTTGCGTAAGGTCAGGGCATCAATGGCCTCCCTGTTCAACCCCAACTCTTTAATGGCCGCATGCTCTATGGGCATACCATGAGTATCCCAACCGGGTACGTAAGGGGTATCATAACCCCGGGCGTACTTATATTTTATGATAATATCCTTCAACACCTTATTCAATGCAGTTCCCATGTGGATACGGCCGTTGGCGTAGGGAGGTCCGTCATGCAACACCCAACGCCGGCACCCCGCATGAGCCGACTGCTTTTTGCCGTAAATGTCATTGTCATACCAAAACTTCAAAACCTCCGGCTCCCGCTCAGGCAAGCCGGCCCGCATAGGGAATTCCGTCTGGGGCAAATTCAACGTCTTAGAATAATCGTCCATCTTATTTTCTCCTTATCTGTGAGGGTATATAGTCCCACATTATGTGCGTATTATAGCACTGTCTCCGCATTATGTAAAGAAACAGAATGTGTCTGCGTCACCACATTCTCCCCTTTAAGTTTGACAACGGAAAATTTGTGTTCTATAATTGCAGCCACGAAAGGAGCCGTCTATCCAAAGATGATTAGTTTAGACAAATTGGCGACAGGTGAATCGGGAGAAATCCGCACCGTCGAAGGTCAGGGAGTACTACGCCGCCACCTGCTAGACATGGGTCTCACGCCCAAAACCCTGGTACTGGTGCGTAAAAGGGCTCCCTTGGGCGACCCCATCGAAATTTTCCTGAGGGGTTACGAACTTACTTTACGGGCGGAGGAAGCCGCCAACATCATAGTCACGGAGGTGCAGCAATGAACCTTCGTTTTTCCTTAATAGGCAATCAAAATTGTGGCAAAACCACTTTATTCAACAAACTCACCGGCTCTAATCAGCAAGTGGGCAATTTTCCCGGAATCACAGTGCAAATGAAACAGGGAGTCCTGCTGGACAACAGGGACATTTCCGTAATAGATTTGCCCGGCATTTATTCCCTATCCCCCTATTCCTCTGAGGAAATTGAGACCCGTGACCTTTTGCTGTATCAGAAGCCGGATTTAATTATTAATGTGGTGGATGTAACCAGTATCCAACGTTCCCTCTATCTAACCATGCAGTGCATTGAATTGGACATTCCCATGATTGTGGCTCTGAATATGATGGACGAACTCCAGGCCAGCCATGGTACCGTAGACGTGCAGGCCATGGAAAAGGAACTTACCCTGCCGGTCATCCCCATCAGCGCCCAAAACGGCGACGGTATTGACGAACTATTGGAACGGGCCCTGCAAACGGCCAAATCGGGGCTGGCACCCAAACGCCATGATTTCTGCCCCAGCAGCAGCCCCGTCCACACGGCCATCCATGCCGTGGCACATCTTATCGAAGAAAAAACCAAAGACAAAAATTTGCCTCTCCGATTCTGTGCCACCAAACTCATTGAGGATGGTGAGGATTTCCAAGCGGACCTGAATCTCAGCGAAAACGAAAAAGACATCATCAACCACTTCGTGCAACAGATGGAAACTTCTCTCTGTACGGACAGGGCGGCCGCCTTGGCAGATATGCGTTACAACTATATCGACGGCCTCTGCCGGCAAACCGTACACAAACCCAGCCAAACCGAGGCCCAGCTCCGTTCTATCAGGATTGACCAGGTGATGACCCACAAATATTTCGGCTTGCCCATTTTCATCGGCCTCATGGCCCTGATCTTCCACCTCACCTTTGATATCATTGGCGGCACATTGTCCGACTGTTTCGAGAATTTTTTAAATCAACTCACCACCCTCCTCAGCCATATGCTGCAGGATTGGCATGTAAGTCAGGGCCTCCACTCCCTCCTAATCGAAGGGGTTTGCCCCGGCATCAGCAGTGTACTGGGTTTTCTGCCCACTATCCTGATACTCTTCCTTTTCTTAGGCATTCTTCAGGACTCCGGTTACATGGGCAGGGTGGCCTTCGTTATGGATAAACCCCTCCGCAAAATCGGCCTGAGCGGGGCCAGCATCGTCCCCATGCTCATCGGCTTCGGCTGTACCGTACCGGCCATAATGGCCACCAGAACCCTGCCTTCCGAACGTGACAAGAAAATGACCATCCTCATGACGCCTTTCATGAGCTGTTCCGCCAAACTTCCGGTCTATGCCATGTTCACCGCCGCCCTCTTCCCCGAAAATGGCGGCATGGTCATGCTCTCCCTCTACCTCATAGGAATTCTCATTGCTGTCCTTACATCCCTGCTGATGCACCACACCCTATTCAATGGCAAACCTGTACCCTTTGTCATGGAACTGCCCACCTACCGCATCCCCAGCATCGCCAGTGTTTGGCACCAGATGTGGATCAAAGCCAGGGACTTCATCAGAAGGGCTTTCACCATAATTTTCCTGGCCAGCATGATTATTTGGTTTCTACAGAACTTCAACTTTCACTTCTTCATGGTGGACGACCCGGCCACCAGCATCATTGCCCAATTGGGAAAATTGCTGGCCCCCGTCTTTGCCCCCCTGGGGTTCGGTTCCTGGCAGGCCAGTGCGGCCCTGTTGACCGGCCTCACCGCCAAAGAAGTCACCATTTCCACCCTCAGCGTCCTTACCGGTGCCAAGGACGCACCGGACTTGGCCAAAATATTTCCGGACCTTTCCAGTGCCTATGCCTATTTGACATTCATACTGCTCTACCCCCCCTGCGTGGCGGCCATGGCCGTCATCCGACGGGAACTCAACTCCGCCTGGCAGCTGCTGGCAATCAATATCTACCAAATTGCAGTGGCTTGGATTATTGCCTTCCTCGTCTACCATATTTTCTGACACCCCACACTACTAAAATGCAACAACTTAACACATTAGCATACTTACGAAAGCAGATGGTTACAAAATCTGCTTTTTTTCTTGCAGAAAACAGGAAATTGTAGTATTATTTTCCCTATCTTAGGTCTAAAACCTATACATAAGAAAGGAGTTCATCTTGGAAAGAGAAGGTTTATCCTCACGACTTGGTTTCATTCTTTTGAGTGCTGCATGTGCAATCGGTTTAGGTAATGTTTGGCGGTTTCCGTTCATCACCGGCAAATATGGCGGAGCGGCCTTCGTTTTAATATATCTCGCATTCCTCGTCTTTATGGGGCTACCGGCAATGGTAGCTGAATTCACTGTGGGCCGCGGTTCCCAAAGGAGTGCTGGCGAATCTTTTGATATTTTGGAACCCAAAGGCACCAAATGGCATTTGCACAAATACGGTGCCCTGGTCGGCAACGTCATGCTGATGATGTTCTACACCACCGTCACCGGTTGGATTCTCAACTATCTCTACAAAATGGTCAAAGGTGACTTTATAGGCCTCACCCCGCAACAAATCGGCGGTGCCTTTGGTGGCATGCTGGGAGACCCCACCACCATGACTGTCTGTATGATTCTCGTCACCCTGGCAGGTTTTGCAGTTTGCTATATGGGCGTACAAAAAGGTGTTGAAGCAGTCATCAAACCCATGATGCTCTGCCTCTTCGCCCTGGTTCTCCTCCTGGCCGTCAAATCCTGTTCCTTGGACGGTGCGGCCAAAGGTTTGGAATACTACCTGGTTCCCGACTTCCAGCGCCTCTTTGACGCCGGCATCGGTGAAGTAATTTTTGCTGCCATGGGACAGGCCTTCTTCACCCTCAGCTTGGGGATCGGCGCCCTTGCCATCTTCGGATCATACATCGACAAGAAACGTTCCCTGACCGGTGAAGCCGTTTGGGTCATTGCCCTGGACACCTTCATCGCCCTCACCAGCGGACTCATCATCTTCCCCGCCTGCAGTGCCTTTGGCGTAGATGCGGGGGCAGGACCGGTATTGCTTTTCATCACCCTGCCCAACATCTTCAACACCATGATCGGCGGACAATTTTGGGGCGGGCTTTTCTTCCTTTTCATGCTCTTTGCCGCTTTCAGTACGGTCGTTGCAGTGTTTGAAAACATCATTGCCATTGTCAGCGAAATCTGGCATATCGAAAGAAAAAAAGTTATCCATTTCATGTGCCCACTGCTCATCATCCTGAGTTTCCCCGTAATCTTCGGATTCAACATCTGGAGCGGCTTTGAACCCCTGGGCAAAGGTACCTGTATCCTGGACCTTGAGGACTTCATCCTCTCCAACAACCTGTTGCCCCTGGGCAGCATGGTCTACATCCTCTTCTGCACCGCAAAACGTGGCTGGGGTTGGGATAACTTCATCAAAGAAGCCAATCTGGGCAACGGTCTCAAATTCCCCGTGGCAGTAAGATGTTATGTATCCTACGTCCTGCCCGTAATTCTCCTCATCATCTTTATCCAGGGATACATCTCCATGTTTTGGAAATAAACTATTGCACAAAAAAATTCCTGCCCGTACGAGCAGGAATTTTTTTGTACTTACATCACCTCGACCCAAGCCACAATTATAGCAGATTTTAATTCAGTCATATTTTTCAAATTTCACGGACTTTTTTCCCTCCCAAGCGTGGGAGGAGTGGCAGTAAGTCGCCTGCGGCGACAAGGATTAGGGTTCAGCCAACAGCCATCAGTATAAAGTGAAGTCACTACAATGCGTACTTGTTGCGTTCTTGTCGTAGTTTCCCCCTCATCCGCTTCGCTACGCTCAGCACCTTCCCCCCAAGGGGAAGGCAAGAAGTTCGCACACCGCTGACTTCTTTCCTAATTCCAATCTTTTCTGGAACTAACTTTCCTTAAACACTGAACCCTGTTGGCTCAACCCTTGAAATTGAGGGTGCAAGGGGACTATGGAGAGGTGTAATTGATGAAAAAACTGTCTGACGAAA
>JAZLMD010000175.1:0-3810 GCA_045598465.1 Acidaminococcaceae bacterium
GCATCATCCTGATCCGTTCCGAAGAAGGGGAAGGCGTAAACCTCCGGCAAAAACGGTCCCATCTTTTCATGCATTTTGGCCGAACAGGTGGTCATGGTGGCGGAACCGTAAGTATTTCCGTGATAACCGTTGAGGAAGACCACAATCTTTTGCCGGCCCGTGTAGGCACGGGCAAATTTCACCGCACAATCGTTGCCGTCACTGCCACAGTTCCCAAAGGCAATCTTGGCCTTTACACCGCCAGGATAGGCGGAAGTGAGCCGCTCCGCATAAGCCACGGTCTGCTCGTTATAGGTATAGGCAAAGGTGTACTGGGTAAATTTTTTCAGCTGCTCCTCAATGGCCTTGGTAATGACGGGATGACTGCCGCCCAAATTCAAAGAAGAAGCGCTGGACAGAAAATCAATATATTCATTCCCGTCCAAATCCGTGATAATTGCCCCTTCATGCTTAGCCACGCCCAAGGGGAAGTAGCTGAGATGCTGACAGGGGGCAATTACCTTTTTGTCCCTGGCCACCAGAGACACACATTTCTTGGTTCTCATGTCAAATTCTCCCTCCCAAACGTTCTACAAAATAATATGTGCAAGAGAATACCACAAGTTTTGTGTTTTGTATACATTTTTTTTATTTTTCCCTTACATATGAAAAAAATGTAAATATTTACCACTTTATCAACCTTCAACAACCGAAATCTACAGCAAAACAGAATCATAGCAAAAAAACATCAGGTTGTCCGCAAAATAAAAGAAGGAATCATCTACGAGAATAAAAAAGAGTTTCAAACGACAAAAATCTAGTAGATAATCCCAATTATCTACTATATAATCTCGTTTTTGAAATATTGTACGTAGATAATTTTCCGCACAACTCTGTTTTTACATAAAAAAAGTGATGCGGAAAGCACCACTTTTTCTACACATAACATTTATTTTACTGCGTCATAATGACTTACATCCAGAATTTTGTAACCCATGGCGGTAATTTCCGTCACAATGGGTCCCAATCCCTGGTCGCTTATCTCCGCTCGGATATTGATAGTGGCGGTGCCGTCCGGCAACACCCTGGGCACCAAACTCAAAATGTTCAGATTGGCATTCTTGAAAGCGGTGGCCAACTCCGCCACCACCCCCACCCTGTCCGGGGTCTCAATGGTGAAACGGGTGCAGGCCTTATTCATAGCCATAATCTCCACAAAAGCACGGAAAATATCTTTTTTACTAATAATTCCCACCAGACGGTTGTCCGCATCCACCACCGGAAAGCAGGCAAAATCATACTTGTAGAACTGGTAGGCGGCAAACTCAATGCTGTCATCCGGTTTAAGGCAAACCACATCCCTATGCATCAGGTTTTTGACTCTGAACCTGCCCAAAAGGGTGTTGATTTCTTGGCGGCTCATCAAACTTATATCCGCAGGACAAACCCTGGCCACATCCACCTCAACCAAAATCCCCTTTACCCTCTTCACATCATCAACTACAGGAAGGGCGTGATGCCTGGACCCCCGCATACATTCTGCCGCCTGAAGCAAAGACAATTCTTCGGACGTGGTAATGATATCACCACCGGTCATATAGTTCTTTACTAACATTTTTAACCTCCCAAATATGCTTTGCGAACTTCGTCAGAAGCCGCCAATTCCCTGGCTGTACCGCTCAGGGTAATCCTGCCGGTTTCCAACACATAGGCCTTATCCGCAATGGAAAGCGCCATATTGGCATTTTGCTCCACCAGCAGAATGGTAGTACCGTCACTATTGATTTCCTTGATAATATCGAAAATCTCCCGCACCAGAATTGGTGCCAACCCCATGCTGGGCTCATCCAAAAGCAACAGGCGGGGTCTGCTCATCAGCGCCCTGCCCATGGCCAGCATTTGCTGCTCGCCGCCGGAAAGGGTGCCGGCCACCTGATTCTTCCTTTCCTCCAGCCGGGGGAATTTTTCAAAAACCCTACGCATATCCACCGCAATGCCGTCCTTATCCTTACGCAGATATGCCCCCAATTCCAAATTCTCAAGCACGGTCAAATTGGCAAACACATGACGACCCTCCGGCACCTGAACCAGACCTTTGCCCACAATCCTGTGGGCCGCCAATTTGGTAATATCCTCGCCGTCATATTTCACAATTCCCGTCCTGGGATGCATCAGACCGCTGATGGTGCGGAGGGTGGTACTCTTGCCGGCACCGTTGGAACCAATGAGGGCCACAATATCCCCGTCAGTCACTTCCAAACTAATGCCCTTGATGGCATGAATAGCACCGTAGTAGCAATGAAGATCCGTCACTTTCAACATCAGTTCATCACCTCCTCACCCAAATATGCCTCAATAACCCGTCTGTTCCTCTTAATCTCCTCCGGTGTTCCCTTGGCAATCAGCATGCCGTATTCCAGCACATAAATGCGTTCGCACACACCCATAACCAGCCCCATATCATGCTCAATCAGGAGAATGGTAAGATTAAATTTGTCCCGAATCCAGCGAATCATTTCCATCAGTTCGTGGGTTTCCTGGGGGTTCATGCCCGCCGCCGGCTCATCCAGCAGCAGAAACTTCGGCTCCGTAGCCAAAGCCCGGGCAATCTCCAAACGGCGTTGCTGGCCGTAGGGCAGGTTCTTCGCCTTCTCCTCCGCCAAATCTTCCAAATGGAAAATCTTCAAAAGTTCCGTGGCCTTTGCCGTAATATGCTCCTCTTCGTCCAAGTATTTTTTGTCTCGGATAATGGCATCCCCCAAACCGTAGGACACATGCATATTATAGGCAATCTTCACATTGTCGATTACCGTCAAATCCGCAAACAGACGAATGTTCTGGAATGTGCGGGCCATACCCATCTGGGTAACCTGATAGGATTTTTTGCCGCTGGATTTTTCACCGTCAAAATAAATCTCACCGTCAGTGGGGGTATAGACCCCGGTAATCATATTGAAAGCCGTGGTTTTGCCGGCGCCGTTAGGTCCGATCAGCCCCACCAACTCCCCCTTGTTAATGGTCATGGTCAGATTGCTGACTGCACGGAGACCGCCGAACTCAATGGTCACATCCTTGACTTCCAAAAGTTTTTCTGTCATTCCTGTACCCTCCTTTGCAGCAGCCGGTCAAACATCCTACGGCTCAATTCCTCGTTGCCGAAAAGTCCCTGGGGACGGTAAAGCATCAGCACAATCATGGTGATGGAATAAATAATCATACGCCACTCCGGGAAATCGCTCAGAAGGGCGCTCAACCCCGTAAGCAGGACGGCCCCCACAATGGAGCCGGTCATGGAACCCAAACCGCCCAAAACCACCATGGTCAGCACGTCAAAGGAACGCATGAAAGTGAAAGAAGCGGGATGGGCGATGAAAAAATAATGACTGAACATACAACCCGCAGTACCTGCGAAAGCAGCGCCCAGAGTAAAGGCCAGCACTTTGTACTTGGTGGTATTGATACCCATGGTATCCGCCGCAATTTCATTCTCACGAATGGCCAGACAGCAACGGCCGTAGGAGGAATTCTTGAAATTCTTGATAAAGAAAATAACTGCAATCATAATCCAGAACACGTTGCAGAAAGTTGTCTGCCGGGGAATGCCCATCAGACCGGAAGCGCCGCCCACATATTCAATATTCAATATGCAAATACGAATGATTTCACCCAAACCCAAAGTGGCGATACAGAGATAGTCGCCATTCAGACGCAAGGTGGGCAGACCGATTAAGGCCCCCAACAATCCGGCCATCAGCGTAGCCACCACAATACCCGACCAGAACGGTAGTTCCCACATCATGGTGACAACTGCACTCATATAAGCACCCACCG
>JAZLMD010000176.1:0-10357 GCA_045598465.1 Acidaminococcaceae bacterium
GTGCCGGTTCTATTGTTCCGCACATCCGCCCTGGCATAACCAATAGCCTAGGTGGCAGAGTTGGTTTTGGGTGCATTCCAATTATAGTGTACCGCTTCACTCAATGGCAGCTGGGCCTACGGGCAACCCAGAAAATCAGCCACCTGGGCACAAGCGTTGGCCACTACGATGGCATTAGGGTCCGCCAGTCCCACATCCTCCGCCGCACAGATGCAGATACGGCGTGCGATAAACCGCAAGTCCTCCCCTCCCTCAATCATTCTGGCCAGGTAATGAATGGCTGCCTGGGAATCACTGCCCCGCATGCTTTTGATGAAGGCGGAAATGATGTCGTAGTGCTGGTCCCCCTTCTTGTCGTAACGTTGCATAGCAGTACCGATAACGCTCCGCAACAACTCCAGGGTAATCTCCCGTTCGGATTTTTCCGGCAACATAAACTCCGCCTGTTCCAAAATATTCAAAGCACCCCGGGCATCCCCGCCGCTAAAATCAGCAATGACATGCAATGCCTCCGGAGTAATGGTAAAACTGTCAGCAAAACCATTTTCCCTGTCATGAACGGCCCGCAAGAGAATCTGCTCCACTTCAGAAGTTCCCAGTCGGTCCAGCCGCACCACCTTCATCCGGCTCAACAAAGGTGAATTGATTTCAAAAAAAGGGTTTTCAGTAGTGGCACCGATAAGAATAATAACACCGTTTTCCACATAGGGGAGCAGAACATCCTGCTGGGCTTTGTTGAAACGATGAATTTCGTCAATAAAAACAATGGTTCTGCCCTGGCCGCAACGCAAATCATCCTGGGCCCGGGCAATCAGTTTCCTGAGTTCCGGCACTCCGCTGGACACCGCATTGATGGCCACATAATTATTCCCTGTGGTATGGGCAATCACCTCTGCCAAGGTTGTCTTCCCGGTCCCCGGTGGACCGTAAAAAAGAACACTTTGCATGGCATCCTGTTCAATCATACGACGCAAAGGGCTCCCCGGTCCCACGGCCTTTTCCTGTCCTACAAAATCATCCAGTTTTTGGGGCCGCATCCTGTCCGCCAGGGGCTTACGATATGCACTTCCTGTAGCAAACAAACTTTCTTCCATAAAATAATCATTCCACTCCGCCCCTCATTTAGCAAGTATCACCTTCGGCGACAGGGTTCGCACAATGCTGACTTTTTGGCTCCCAGTTAGGGGAGCTGTCAGCGTCAATTTTCCGGTGGCTGACTGAGGGGTTATAATCACAGGAACATACTTCCCTTAACTTACAACTTCTAACTTATAACTTCTAATTTTCCCCGCATCCGGGCAATACTTTCGTCAAACGGAGGTTTCAACACGCCAAATTCTGTGATAATGCCCGTAATCAGCTCCGCAGGAGTAATATCAAAAGCCGGATTATAGGTCAGCACTTCCTCCGATGTAATCAATTTGTCCCCAATCTTTTTAATTTCCTCCCCGTCCCTAAGTTCGATGGGAATGTCTTTAGCACTTTGAGCCGTAAAATCAAAGGAGTTGCTGGGGGCTGCAATATAAAAGGGTATGCCCTGAGCCCTGCAGACCAAAGCCAGGCCATAGGTGCCGATTTTATTAGCAGTATCACCGTTCAGGGCAATTCTGTCCGCACCGGTAATGGCACAATTAATGTTTTTTTGCCTGATCGTCCAGGCCGCCATAGAATCGGTAATCAAAGTTACAGGTATCTTTTCCTTTACCAATTCATACACCGTAAGACGGGCACCCTGCAGCAGAGGGCGGGTCTCATCCGCATATACCATGCTGATTTTTCCCTGTTTATAAGCGGACCGAATCACACCCAGAGCCGTTCCCCAACCGCAGGTGGCCAAAGCACCTGCATTACAATGGGTAATTACCCTGGCATTACCGGGCAAAAGTTCTGCCCCATATTCACCTATCTTTTTGTTGGTTCTGATATCATCGTTATAAATCTTGTAGGCCGCATCTTCCATCCTTTTGATGAGAATATCAAAGGTGAGGGTCGGCTCAGCCGTAGCGGCAATATTATAAAGTTTGTGACAGGCCCAGGCCAAATTAACCGCCGTGGGCCGGGCACTGATTAAATCATCCCTGACCCAGGCGAGTTTTTCCAGAAAATTGCTGCCTGCCACCTCCTCCGCCCCCATTACCATGGCAAAAGCTGCGGCCGCACCAATAGCAGGGGCCCCTCTGACTTCCAATTTTTGAATGGCTTCCTTCACCCGTTGATAGGTACTGCAAATGATATACACGGCTTTTTCCGGAAGCTTGGTCTGATCCAAAACTGCCAGTTCCCCATTATCCCAAATTATGGTTGCATACATAGTTAAACTTTGAATCCTCCGTAGTCAGCCATGGTGGTATCGCATTGACAAACCTTATCCTCATGGCGGTTCCATCGCAAAAATTTGTCAATTAAAACATTTATTTCTTTCTCACTTTTCTGCATACTTTCCAATACTTCCTGGTGGCTCAAAGGATGGTTGCTGATGCCAGCCCCATAATTTGTTATCACCGCCACAGCGGCGTAGTGCATTTCTGCTTCCCTGGCCAAAATGGCCTCAGGCATACCCGTCATATTGATAACATCACCGCCAAGCATGGCATACATCTTTACTTCGGCCGATGACTCAAAACGGGGTCCCTGGGTAACCACCATGGTGCCGGAGGAATGATATTTTACTTTCATGTCCTGCAAACAATTTTGCAGGATTTTCCCCAGGGTGGCACAATAAGGTTTGGAAAAATCTGCATGGGCAACAGGCAAATCCTTTCCGTCATAGAAAGTATTGGCACGGGAATTGGTAAAATCCAGCACCTGGTCACAAATTACAAAATCCCCTGCCTGCATTTTCAAATTGCAGGAACCTACTGCCGCCGTAGCCAGAATTTCCTCCACACCCAATTTTTTCAAAGCCCAGATATTGGCACGGTAATTAACCAAATGGGGCGGTACGCTATGCCCCGTACCGTGCCGATTTAAAAATACAACCCGATTACCATAAAGCGTACCCACCACACAGGATGCTTCCCCGTAGGGTGTCTTAACAATTTTCTTTTCAAAACCTCCCACCGCCTCAGGGTTATATACCCCACTGCCACCAATAATAGCAATCTTTCTCATTCTTTCCCTCCCTATACAACCTGTTTTAGCAAATGCTTCACCGGCACAAAACATTCCTCCTGCAACTAATGGCAGAACAAACAAGGTAAATAATTTTTTCCTAAGCATCAACATTTCCCCCTTTTTTCCCTGCTTTTGATAGCCAAACTTCGCACCGCCAATGTAACGGTTTTAACCTGTAATCCGGTCATCATTTCCACATAATCCTGTATTTTCTTTCTGAAGACCTGGGTCACATCCATAATCCTGGTACCGTAGTAAATGATTAGTTCCACATAAATGACAATACCTTTGCTGCCGTCGCTCCGGCGACGAACCTTAATCTCCGTAATCCTCTCCACACATTCCTCTTCTGCAACGATGATGGAAACAATATCTTTGATGGCGCTGTCCGCAATAAGTAATTTACCATAGAAGCTGAAATTAGGCCGGACGATGGAGTTTTCTCCATCTCCACCAAAAGGCCTGTCCAAAGAAAAAATATTTCTTGGTAAATCCGCAAAATAACCGTTGAACCTGGGTTTCAACTCCACGGATGGAACCGGTACCTCATGCCGTCCCTGCTGCATCCGGGTGGATTTGGCCTGCTTAATCTCCAGCTTGGTAGCCACATCCGTAATATACACCGTCTTCACCGGTTTGGGCAATTCCAACCGTCGGCAAATATTGTCAACCATGTGGTCGCTGGTACCAATAACCAAAAGCCGGTTGATGATTACTTTCGCCAGTGCGGCCTTCACCTCCGCTGCATGCTCATCGCTGTTGAATATGGCCCGCTTTACAGCTTGGATCTTATTCTGCTCATTCTTAGCCGTACTGCCTGCCAATATTCTGGACCCCTTAATCAAAATCCCGTCATCAATGATGGCATCACATTTGTTATCATAGGCCACCTGAATGGCCCGATGACTTTTACCCGTGCCGCTGGGGCCGACAAAAGCAATAACTTCCATTACAATTCTGCCAATTTCACTAAAGTGGCCACACCAAAGGCCGTACCACCGTAGGACTTGCAATCCCCTGTCTTGGTCACAGAGGCGGTACCGCCAATATCCAAATGGGCCCACTGCACTCCCTTGTCAATAAATTCACCGATGAAAAGGCCTCCGGTGATAGTACCTGCGGCCCTACCCCCAGAATTCTTTAAATCAGCCACCTGACTCTTGATAAGCTCCTTATATTCTCCGAATGAAGGCAACTGCCAATAGGGTTCACCCACCAATTTTCCCGCCTTCACAATATCTTGGGCCAGATTATCATCATTGGCAATAATGGCGGCCACATCATTGCCTAAGGCAATAATAGCGGCTCCTGTCAAAGTGGCGATATCCACCACTCTCTTCGCCCCCAACCGGCAAGCGTACCATACCGCATCCGCCAGCACCATGCGTCCTTCCGCATCAGTAGTAATCACTTCAATGGTCTTGCCGTTGGCCGCCCGGACTATATCCCCGGGTCTTTGGGCGTTACCGCCGGGCATATTCTCCGCACAGGCCAAAACAACCATCAGATTCACCTTCAACTTCAAGTCAGCCACAACTCTGATAGCGGCCAAAACATCCGCAGCACCGGACATATCATCCTTCATTTCCCCCATTCCCTCAGTGGGTTTGATAGAAATGCCACCACTGTCAAAAGTGATGCCCTTGCCCACATAGGCCGTATAGGGTTCTTCACCGGCACCATTATATTTTAACACAATCAACCTGGGTTTATGCACACTGCCCTGACCTACGGCCAATATACTTAACATATTTTTTTCTTTTAATGTTTTCTCGTCGAGTATTTCTATCTCCAAACCGGCCTCTTCCGCAATCCTCCCGGCACAATCCGCCAACACTTCGGGATAAACCACATTCCCCGGCTCATTGATAAGGTCCCGGGCCAAACACACACCTGCCTCCAATTTTTCTGCTTTCACCAATACTTCGGCAGCATTTTCAACTTTAGTAACAAAGGCGACCGTAATATTTGCAACCTCATCTTTCTTTTCCTGATATCTATCAAAGGTATAAGCACCAAGAAAAGTTCCCTGAGCCATAGCTTCCAAATAATGTGCCTTGTCCGGCTTGGCAATAATGGGGGCCACAACTTTAACCCTTTCTACTTTCAATTCCTTTAATTTGCGGATTGCATTGGCCGCCCCATTGCGGAAATTCCGTGGAGAACATTCCTTTCCCTCCCCGCAGCCCAGCACCAGCATTTGTTTCAGAACTTCACCTTCCCGATAGGTCAACCCCCCCATTTTACCCGGTTTAAAGAAATCCTTCTCTTTGGCCAAATAAGCGTCCAACATAAACAATGCCCCCTCAGACAGAACCTCCCTATCTAAAAAATCAGGACATTCTTTACAAAGAAAGAGCACCACCGCGTCTTCCTGAAATTGCTTATCCGCAACTTGCAGATTTATTTTGTTTAACATTTTCCTCTCCTTATTCCCCAAACAAAAGTGCTTGGTTAATTGCATCCAAATAACTGATACCCCCTGCCCGCATCAAGGACAAATCGCTGATCACAACCCGCATGGGCCGTTGACGGTTTTGTCCTTGGTAATGGGATGCCAGGGCATGAATTACATAAGGCGTATCCTCCGCAGTCCCCAAAAACAACAGACAAAGCCCATCCATATAAAGTACAGCTCCGGGCCGCATTTTGGTATAGGCATTAAGCCGCTCGGCACTGTTCAAACCGCTGAAATCCACATGAATACCATAGGTCGCCTCCTGTTCATTTGCATTTCGGGGCAGATAGATTCCCATCGTACGATAGACATTATAAATCAGAGATGAACAGTCCACACTGTTATTCAATCCGCCCCAGCCGTAGGGCATACCGCAAAATTGAAGAGCACAACGCAGGACGTTATTACCTGTGTAGGGCAAATAACCCTCCGACACATCCTTGGCAAAAGCCAAATATTTTTCTTCCACCTTCAATTTGCCGTTCTTCTGACGCAGGGGCAGCAACACCTTGTATTCCTTTTCCTTCTTGTCGGTATAGGCAATCCTGGCTCCCTGCTGATACAAAACCTTCTCCGTGCCCATATCCACAAACATACCTTTGCCCGTCACAACTAAAAACTGTTTGGGTTCCACAAATTTCAGCCAATCATTCCTATCCGCAAAAGCCAGATTATAAGTGCTAATCCATCCGTAATAGTTGGCGGCCTGCACAAAATGCAAATAACCGTTCTTGCTGGTATGAAGAACGATTACACCCTCCCCAGGATCCAGCATGGTTTCCTGAAAAACATCAAAATCCTTGTCGTCGGGGGCAAAAAAAACTCCCTGGGCAGTGGGCAAAGTGCGGAGGGCGCTTCGACGAACCATAACCCCGTACCTCACTTTGACTGTCTTATCCACCTTGGTCAAATTGCATTGCTCTTTCAAAACGTTTTTGTAATTGTCGCTGGCCTTTTTACCGTTGAAATACAACTCTTCCTGGAGAATATCGAACCTGGCAATTTTTGAGGTGATAGAACTGCCTTCCACCTTCTCCGGGAACTCATTTAACTTAACCAAACTGGGGCTGGCTTCCCGAATCTTTTGATTCCACTCGGCAATCCGAGCCGGGGTAAGTATTACCTTCTCCCCCTCCTGATTCTTTTCCAGCCAGTAATCCGTTGTGAGCATGGGACCACTCGTCACAATGCCTGACGCCTGTGCTGCAATAGCAATAATGAGGGCGGCAAGCACAAACATCCCCCGCATCAAAAATTTCATAACAAGTTATACTCCTTGAGGACCCGGTCCACTTTCTCCGCAGCAGTATCAGAAATCGCCGTCAAAGGCAAACGGGGAATCCCCACATCAATGCCGGTAACCTTAGTTACCGCATATTTTACAGGAATGGGATTTGTCTCCACAAACATGGCCTGACAAAGAGGTGCCAGCCTTGCATTCAGTTCCGCCGCTTCCTTCACCCTGCCATCGCTGTAGGCCTGCATAATCCCCTGCAGACCATCCCCGCCAATATTGGATAAGACACTAATAAGACCGGTTGCCCCCACACTCATAAAAGGAAGGATCAATCCGTCGTCCCCACTGTAAATTGTAAAATCCCGGGGCAACAAACGAAAAAGTTCCGCTGTCTGAGCCACATTCCCTGCCGCCTCTTTAACTGCCACAATATTTTCAAAATCCCCGGCCAGACGGGCCACGGTTGCGGGAGCAATGTTGGACGCTGTACGTCCAGGCACATTATAAACAATAATTGGCAATTTGGTGCTCCTGGCCACCGCAGCAAAATGTTGGTAATAACCCTCCTGGGTGGGCTTGTTGTAGTAGGGGCCCACAATCAAAAGGCCGTCAATATCCAATCCGGACATTTCTTTAACCAACTCCAAAGTGCTGGCAGTACAGTTAGTTCCTGCTCCCACAACAATCTTTGTTTTGCCACCCACTTTATCTATTACCGCCTGTACAGCGGCCTTTTTCTCCATCAAAGTCATGGTAGCGGCCTCACCCGTACTGCCGCATATCACCAGACCGTCACTGCCATGCTCCACCAGCCATTGGGCATGCCTGCCGATGGCAGTAGTATCCACCCCACCACCATTGAATGGTGTAATCATAGCCGTTAACAACCTGCCAAAGTAAGGATTCATCATTCCGTTCCACCCCCTATAATTCAAATTTGGCATGTAAGGCACGCACCGCCTCAGTCATGCACTCTTCCCTGATAACTGCACTAATGGTATTGTCGCTGTCAACCGTTTGTAAAATGGCAATGCCCTTCTCCGTCAAAGCGGAAACGAAAGAAGCCATCAGCCCCAGTGATCCCCGCTGCGGCTCCAAAATAATGGTAACCTTGGCACATCTGTCGTTGCAAACATACTCCAACCCTTCCTTGTCAAGAACTGCCCTGGTTTCATCCGCTTTCCCTGCAAAAACCGCAAACATAACTTCCCTCTCAGACAAATTCAGGAAGGAAACGCTGATTCCCGCATTGGCAATTTCCCGGAAGATCCTTTCACCCGCCACAATACTCTCCGGATTCAAGCTGATTCTGAATTGGGCGATACCGTCCATATTGGCAATACCGGTAACCGCCTTATTGCTGAAGGCCACATCCGCACCGATAGCCCCGTCGGGTCTGTCGTTGGTAATACGGGTTCCAGGCGCATCGCTGAAAGTGGATTTTACAATCAGAGGAATATTGCTGCTCATGGCAATTTCCACCGCCCTGGGATGAATGACCTTGGCACCATTGTGAGCCATCTGGGCCACTTCGTTGTAGGTCACGGTCTTGAGAATATTGGCATCCTTCACCAGTCGCGGGTCGGCAGTCATTATACCGTCCACATCCGTGTAAATCTCCACAAACTCCGCATGGAGTGCCGCACCCAGCGCCGCAGCGGTGGTATCGCTGCCGCCCCGGCCTAATGTGGTGAAATTATGATTGTTCTCCGTAATCCCCTGAAAACCGCAAACCACAGGCACCAGCCCATCCTCAAGGAACCGCAACAAATTGGAAGTATGGATATTCTTAATTCTGGCAGCCCCATATTGGCTGTCGGTAATAATTCCCGCCTGACCGCCGGTCAGAGCCACGGACATCATTCCCGCTTTTTGCAAAGTGGCGGCCATGACACAGGAAGAAATAATTTCGCCGCAACACATCAGCAAATCAACTTCATGGGCACTGACGGAAAGATTCACGTCTTTCAAAAAGTCAATCAGAGTATCGGTGGCGTAGGGTTCCCCCCTGCGGCCCATGGCGGAAACCACAATGACAGGGCTGTAGCCCGCATCAATGGCCCCTTTAACTTTCTTCAGCACCGCCGCCCTATTCTCCGCCGTAGCAACGGAAGTCCCTCCAAATTTCTGTACAATTATCTTCATCTCAAATCCAACCTTTCTCAATCATAACTTCCGCAATCTGCAAAGTATTCAGTGCCGCACCTTTGCGAATCTGGTCACCCACCACCCAAAGATTGAAAGTATTGGGCTGTGTCTCGTCCCTTCTCAGCCGGCCCACATAACAATCATCCTTTTCGCTGGTATAGAGAGGCATAGGATACTTCTGCTCCGCCGGATTATCCAACATCTGCACTCCTGGAAATTTATCGATGGCCGCAGCCATCTCCCGCAAATCCAAATCATGTTCAAACTCAATATTTACGGACTCACTATGACTGCGGTACACCGGCACCCGCACTGTAGTTGCCGTAATCTTCATTTCGTAGTCATCAAAGATTTTTTGGGTCTCGTTCACCATCTTCATCTCTTCCTTGGTATAGAGATTGTCCAGAAAAATATCAATTTGGGGAATCAGATTAAAGGCGATGGGATAATGCTTGGGCATGGACCCTGTGGGCAGCAACTCAGCCGTCATCTCCTGACCCTGGGTATGTTGCAACACCTGCCTGTCCAATTCATCAATCCCCTCTTTGCCCGCACCGCTCACTGCCTGATAGGTGCTGACAACAATCCGTTTTATCCTTGCCAAATCGTATAGTGGTTTCAATGCCATGCACATAATGATTGTGGAACAGTTAGGATTGGCAATAATACCCTTATGCTTCAAGATTGCTTCAGGATTAACCTCCGGCACAACCAAAGGCACCTCCGGATCCATCCGAAATGCAGAACTGTTGTCAATAACCACCGCCCCCGCCCTAACCGCATGGGGAGCAAACTCCTTGGAAATACTGCCGCCGGCAAACAGGGCAATATCAATATCCTTAAAGGAATCGGCCGTGGCCTCCTGCACAACAAACTCCCTGCCGCAGGTCATCAGTTTTTTACCGGCACTCCGTTTGGAAGCCAAAAGCCGCAACTCATCAAAGGGAAAATTCCGTTCCTCAATTAACTTCAAAAACTCCGTGCCCACCACACCTGTAGCACCCAAAATAGCCACATTATACTTTCTCATAAAATCTCTCCTTGTCAAAATATATTTTCAAAATATAACGTCCATATTGTAACAAAAAAAGCAACTGATTTCAACAATCAGCTGCTTTTTTTGATGTTACTCATTCCTTTAATCCACTATTCTTGCGCCTTGGGTATCCATGTCAAAGATATGGTAACGGCTTTCCACACCTTTGAGTTTCAAGGCGTTTTGCATGGCTGCACCGATGGCCTCCAAATCCCGATCCGTTGATGCATAGGCCATAATGGTTGAACCCGCCCCGCTGATAATAGCACTATATGCCCCTTTGTTCCTGGCCCCGTAGAAGGCCTCCCGTAATCCCGGGATAAGATGTGCCCGATAGGGCTGGTGCAGTTTGTCCTGCATGGCC
>JAZLMD010000177.1:0-3103 GCA_045598465.1 Acidaminococcaceae bacterium
ATCTCATCAATAGTCCTAATTTTCATTTAGCGTATCAGTTCCCGACCTTCCATCCTATTGACAAGGTCACTCAGCCGCCACTTAAAGATTTCCCCCGGGGTCTTGTGGTTTCCCAAATCAAAGAACTCCCGTTCACTAACCTTATCCACCAGCACCTTGCCACTGTCCCTGCGGTAAACAATCAAATCACCCCAAGCCTCAACCCGCACAATGGGGCCGTTTTCCATGCCGCTTCTGGATGTATCGACAAATTCCAAAAAATCATACAGGCGCACCAGCACCACCACATCCAAATTGTCGGCCTCCGCCGCCTGTAACAACTCCTTCCTGTCAATCACCCGTTGTCCCAACACCTCACGGGCTGCCGCCACATCCTTTCCCTCCAACAGAACGTAATAAGGAAAACGATAAGCCCAGCGAGTCACAGTGCGGAAATCCTTATAGTCCTCCGCCTCCATATTACCACTGTAATCATAAACAATAAACCCCGCTCTCTGCTGCTCAAAAGCAAAAACAGAAGTCCCAGCCAACAGGCCCACCAACAAAACAACTAAACTGATAATCTTTTTCATACCGGTCACCTCACTATACTCACTCAACTTAACCCGCCCCGGCACAACCAAATCCCCGGAAGCGGCAATATCAATTAAACTGCCCCAACCTGAGGCGGGTAATTATCTTGCGAAAATCCTCCGGCCACCTGGCGCTGAAATCCATCCTCTCACCGGTCCTGGGATGCGCAAAGGAAAAGGTTTCACTATGCAGGGCCTGACCGTCAATATGAAAAGGTGTTTTCATAGGACTGTACTTCGGGTCCCCCACCAAAGGATAACCCAAATACTCCATATGCACCCTTATCTGATGAGTCCTGCCAGTCCTAAGCACACATTTCACCAAAGTGTATTTGCCGAAACGTTCTAACACTTCGTATTCCGTAACCGCTTCCCGACCGCCCTGCTGCACCACCGCCATTTTCTTGCGATCTTTTTTATCCCTGTCAATCAGAGTCCTTATAACACCCTTGTCCGTCTTAATATTGCCCCGCACCACCGCCAAATAGCTACGGCAAGCCACCTTATCCTGAATCTGTTTTGACAGGGAAAGATGGGCAGCGTCATTCTTGGCACAAATCATAATCCCGGAAGTATCCTTATCCAAACGGTGTACAATGCCGGGACGGATGACCCCGTTAATGCCGCTCAAATTACGGCAATGATGCAAAAGCGCATTCACCAAAGTCCCGTGATAATTCCCTGCCGCCGGATGTACCACCATCCCCCGGGGCTTATTCACCACAATAACATCCTCATCCTCATAAATTACATCCAAGGGAATATCCTCCGGCTGCAAATCCAAAGGTTCCGGCTCCGGCACCTGCACCACAATCTCTTCTCCCAACCGCAGTTTATAATTTGCCTTCAGCACCTTAGTGCCCTTCATCACCATGCCCGCATCCAAAAAGTGCTGCACGTTGGAACGAGTCAGCCCCAGCGCCTTCGCTATAGCCACATCAACCCTTTGGGATGCGATTCCCTCATCAACTATGATTCTTTTTTCCATACCACACTCCACAGGATGCAGACCACTCCGAAACACACCGCCATATCCGCCACATTAAACACCGGCCAAATGCGGAAATCAATAAAATCTATCACCCCACCAAAAAGCGTCCTGTCTATCAGGTTTCCCATGGCCCCTGCCCCGAAGCAGGCCACCCCCGTACGTGTCAGCCCATCCTGTTTCAGAATATCCTCACGAAAATAAAACCCCGCACAAAGAACCGCTACCGCCACCGCAATAAAAAACCAGCGGCTCCCCTCCAACATTCCGAATGCCGCCCCCCGATTCATCACAAATGTCCAATGCAACACATTTTTCGCCACCGGTACCGATTCTCCCAGAAAAAACATTTCCGTGATGAGCAATTTTGTAAATCTGTCGGCGGCCAATATCACCATTGCCAGCGCCAATACTTCCATAACTACATCAGCATTGTTGCCAATGCCTCCACCACCAACCTGCCTTCCTCAACTCCGCTAATCATAACCACCATGGTTCTGTGCCCTTGATGCTCAGTGAAAAACTTCAAGTGCAAATTGTCGGAACACTCATTCACGAAATCAAAGGATATATTAAAAATCCTCGCCTCCGCAGGAACATGTTCCCGCAACCCTTTCAACACCAATGTCACTATTTCTTCCTGCTTCATTACTATCAAATCCCTCATATCTTAGCACCCAATTTTTTAAAATCCACCGCCATACCGCAAGCACAATAATAAACTTCCTCACAGAACTCCGCCACATGCTGATTCACCCAACCGCTCAAATCACGGTATTCCCTGCTAATAACATTGTCTGGTACAATGCCCGCCCCCACCTCATTAGTGACAAACACCACCGTCCTGCCGCAATTTTTTGCGGCTTCAATCAGCAAATCTATCTTGCGCAAAACATAGGCCGTACGCTCCGCAAAGCTGCCCTCAACAGCCCCTTTACCATACATATAGTTGGTCATATAAAGAGTCAGGCAATCGAAAAGAACGGCTCCTGTATCGGCACCAAGATTTTTGAAAACCTCCTCCGCAGAATAATAGCCCTCATGGTTCACCCAGCGGCCATTGTTGCGCCGTTCCCGATGCAACCTGACCCGCTCCGCCATTTCCTCATCCAAAATCTCAGCAGTAGCAATATAATCGCATTTATCCGCCAAGGACAACACATACCTTTCGGCAAAACTGCTTTTGCCGCTCCGTGCCCCACCTGTAACAAGAACTAATTTAGCCATATTACAAAACATTATAACACAAATTCAGCATCTCTTCCACCATATTCTAAACATATCAGACACAATAACCATAAAACAAAACACATCTGCCAAAAATATCCGGCAGACGTGTTTTCATCACCTATTTTTTCGGGGACAGTTTTTTATTTCTGTAATACTCCGTACCTTTCAAATCCACAGAAGCCATCAAACCGCGGGTGGCCATCTGATAAACCCAAATTTCACGTCCGACACAAACAGCACCCTCATAAGCACCGCCGCTCTCCCTGTCCTTGGCGGTCAGCTCACCCTCAGCACCGAATTTCCAGCCGCTGTT
>JAZLMD010000178.1:0-5756 GCA_045598465.1 Acidaminococcaceae bacterium
CTCCACCACCATTTCAACAACAGCATAGTGGAATCCCAGAGCAGCGGCAGCCACCCGGTCATAGTCGTTCTTATCAACTTGAGTAATATTTTCTATCAGACCTTGGGCGGAATAAATATTTCCTGCCTTTGCAAAATGCAAAGGCAGGGGGCTTATTTTCCGTTTCAAAGCGTACACCGCCGCTTCCTCCACCCTTTGGGCACAACAACCCTGATGGGTGTTCACCTCCCCCAAACCCAAAATGGAAGCCACAGCGTCAAACAGGCGACCCATGCTGGAATTGGAAATGGTGTTGATTTTATTTTGCAAAGCCCTTTGCAACAACTGACTGCGGTCATCCTCCGGCAGGGGCAATCCTGCCCCATACAAATAGCAAAGGGCCGTCTTCCAGGCCTGTCGCAGGGAGTCATCCCCACCGATAAGCATTACCGAATCCAAATGTGCCACCCGCTCATATTCCCGTCCTTCGCAGAGCAGGAACTCCCCGCCCCAGATACTGCCGTCCTCCCCATAACCCGTACCGTCAAAAGTCACGGCCAGCACCGGTCCCTGCAAATTATGTTCCGCCACCACGCTGAGGGCATGGGCAAAATGATGTTGGACCTGCAAAAACTTCAAGCCCCGTTGTGCCGCCAAAGTCCTGCCCCAACGGGTGGAATCATAATTGGGATGTAAATCCCCCACAACCAGGCCGGGGGTAATATGCAAAAATTCCTCCCAATCCCTTTCCCTGCGCCACCATTCTTCGGCGGTGGCAGCTTCCTCCCCATGACCGGGAACCTGGGCCGGATAAAACTTGTTATCTTTGGCCAGGCAAAAACCGGGTTCCATTTGGGCCCCTACGGCCAGGATTGAGGATTGAAGATTGAGGGGCGAGGGGTGAGGGATGGTAATCGGTTCAGGGAGAAAACCCCGGGTCCGTCGCAGCACCACGGGAACACCTGCCCCCACCTGCATCACGCTGTCGTCGGCGGGTCGCAAAATTTCCCTGTCATAAGTGAAGCACCCGGCTATTTCCTTGTGGCGGCGGTAAAACTGCTCCGCCTTTTTTTCATCGGTCAGGATGGGCTGACCGCTGTAATTGGCGCTGGTGACAATCAGGGGAACACCATTCTCCAACAGTAAAGAATACAGTCCCATGGGCGGCAGGAAAATACCCAAATATGGGGTACCAAAGGAAACATTGGGGGCTAAACAAGACGCAGTTTCCTTTTTTGACAAAAGCAGGATGGGCCGCACCCCGCCAAGCAACAACTCTTCCTCCTTTTCGGAAACCCAACAAAGTTTCCGGGCCGCTTCCACATCACCCACCATCACCGCCAAAGGTTTGGAGGGCCGCTGCTTCAGCCGGCGCAAATCTGCCACCGACAATTCCTCATCCGCCCTGCAAACCAAATTAAAACCACCCAGGGATTTGACCAAAATGATTTTGCCCTGTTGCAACAGTTCCCGTGCCCTGGCAACCGCCCCTTCCGACCAAAGGGGCTGCTCATCCCCCTTATCCCAACCTTGCAATCGGGGACCGCAGTCATGGCAGGCAATGGTCTCCGCCCTGCCCCGCCGGTTCCCCATATCCTGATATTCGTCAGCGCACACCGGACACAGGGGATATTTATCCATAGTAGTGTTCTGCCTGTCGTAGGGCAGTCCCCTCATGATGGTGTAGCGGGGGCCGCAGGAGGCACAACTGATATAAGGGTAACGGTATCGGTGATTGCCGGGGGTCAGCAAATCCTTGGCACATTCAGGACAAAGGGCCAAATCCGCCGGGAAAAAAGTGTTGCCGCAAATATTGTCCCCGCTGCCCACCACTACAAATTCTTCACCTATGGCAAGAGCCGCCGCCTCCTTCGGAGAAAGTTCCTCCTCATGTATCTGCTCAATAAAAGCAGGCCTCTCAAAACGGCCCAATGCCGCTTTGAAGGCCTGTAAATTTTCTTTCATTCCCCGGGAAATAATTTCCACCCCATTACCCAAATTCCTCACCCAGCCCTGCAACCGGTATTGCTTCGCCAGACGGCACACACTGGGGCGGAAACCAACACCCTGTACCCTGCCGTATACGGTTAAACGGATTGTCCGGCAGCACATAAAAACTCCGCCACTTCCTTGAATCCCTCACCGGTCCTGCCGCAAACCTTGAACACAGTGACATCTTTGTTCAAATGCCGAACCCCGTCCATAAAAAACTTTTCATCAAAATCCACATGGGGCAGCAAATCAATTTTATTCAACAAAATGACTCCCGCCTTCTCAAATGCCAAAGGATACTTGTAGGGCTTGTCACTGCCGTCGGTTACGCTGACGATGAGCATTTTCATCTTTTCTCCAATGCTGAATTCCGCCGGACACACCAAATTACCCACATTTTCAATAAAAAGAAGGCCCGGCTCCGGGAACTCCATCTTATGCATTGCCTCATGCATAAGGGGGGCGTCCAAATGACAGGCCCCGAAAGTGTTTATCTGCATGGCCCTGATATTTTGGCTTTGCAAACGGCGGGTGTCAATATCGCTTTCGATATCCCCCTCCACCACATAAACGGCACAGGGCAAATTTCTGATAATGTTTTCCAAAACCGTGGTCTTCCCCACCCCGGGAGCCCCCATCACATTAACTCCGTAAATATGTTTTTCCGCCAAAAACTCTTCCACATGATGGGCCAAATGGTCATTGCAGGCCTGTATATGAAGTTCCGTATCTTTCCTCGCCAAATGCATTTTCACCCTCCCAAAATTCTAATCCGGCAATTCCAATTCCAAACTTTTGATATAAAACTCCTTGCCAATCTCCGTAGGCACACCATTACCGCCGCAGGCAGGACAGGCAAAGGAAAAGGGTTTACGCTGAAAATAGTTGCCGCAGGACTCGCACTGCAACTGGGGCTGTACCGGCACCACCACCAGCTTGGCCCCTTCACACAGAGTACCCTGACTGATGACGTCAAAATACATCTGTACGGATTCACCCACAAAACCGCTGTCCCGTCCCAGCACCAGTTCGATGGTTTTCACCCGCCCCTTTTGCTCCTTGGCCTCATTCGCCGCCAATCTGACAATTTCCTCCGTCAGGGGCAATTCGTGCATTTTCTTACGCCTTCGGTGCCACTGGCGGTTTGGGCGGTGGCGGCAGGGGTTTGCCCTGCATCACCACGTCGGTCTTGGCGGTGGCAGGGTCCGTATAATGCTCCTGCATACTCAAACATTTCTTGGGGCAATTATCCACACAGCCCCGGCACTGTACACAGGAAAACGGGTTAATAGTCCAGGTGCGGGCCACCCTGTCCACCGTAATGGCATCCGCCGGGCAGTTCCTTTGGCACATACCGCAAAAAATGCAATTGTCAATATTGTTAACCACCTTGCCCCTGACATCAGGAACAAATTTCTTCGGTTTCAAAGGATATTCGGTCGTCACCGGAGCACTGAACAAATTTTTCAGCATCTCCCGGGCAAAAGTCAAACAACTCATGGTCTCACCTCAATCTATCTTTCCGTACAACTGATACAGGGGTCAATGGTCAAAATAATGTTGGGAACATCCGCCAAATCGCAGCCCTCTAACATTTTAACCAGGGCAGGAATATTGGCATTAGTGGGTGTACGGAGTTTGAACCGCTCCAAATTCTTGGTGCCGTTGCCCTTCACATAATAGATGGCCTCACCCCGGGGCTGTTCCACCCTGGTAAAGCATTCCCCGACAGGCGGGAATCCCATGGGCCGCACCCCAATCTCACCCTCCGGCAGATTGTCCAAAGCCGCTGTAATCAAATTCAGGGATTGATACAACTCCCCGATACGCACCACCACCCGGGCATAGCAGTCACCGGCCCGCTCCAGAACCGGCTTGAAACCCAACTCCTTATAGGCACCACCCTCATCATACAGACGGTAGTCCTCCATCAGGGCGCTGGCCCGGGCCATGGGCCCCACACAACCGAAAGCACGGGCATCCTCCGCAGTCAGCACCCCCACACCCTTCAGACGCAGGGCCACCGTCCTGTCTTCCAGAAAAGTGGGAGTAATGCTTGCCAAATCCTTACGCAACAGAGCCAGATTATCCTTGAACAACTTGACCTGTTCCGCATTCAAATTGCGGCGTACTCCCCCCACTTTGCAAGCGGAGAAAATTACCCGGCCGCCGGTAGTGGCCTCAAAAATATCCAACACTAATTCACGGAGCCGCCAACTCTGCATAAACAAACTTTCAAAACCCATGGCATCCGCCGCCAGCCCCAGCCACAACAAATGACTGTGAATACGGCTCAGCTCATGCCAAATGGTACGTAAATACTCGGCACGCTTGGGCACCTCAATCTTCATCAGTTTTTCCACAACCTTGCTGTAGCCCCAGCTGTGGCCGAAGGAACAAATACCGCAGACCCTTTCCGCCACATACACGTACTGCTGAAAATCCCGCTTCTCCACCAATTTTTCCAAACCCCGGTGCACATAGCCGATGGAAGGAACGGCCCTCACCACTTTTTCATCTTTCAGTTCCAAATCCAAATGTACCGGCTCCGGCAGCACCGGGTGGTGGGGGCCAAAAGGAAGTACAGTATTTTTAAGCATTGTTGGCACCCCCTTCCGCCTTCACACTGGCATCAATCCCCAATCCCTTGGGTACCACCCCCTGAGTACCCGGGTTCCAGGGAGTCGCCTGTTCCAAATGGAAAAATTTGCCGTGATAATCAAAATCCGGAACCATTTCCGTAAACTGCAAACCGAACAAATCATGAATCTCGTTTTCCCAAATGAAGGCATAAAGAAATTCCTCGGTAATGCTGGGAAGGTCACCCCCGGCAGGAACCGTCAGCCGCAAATTTGTCAAATCCCCGGACTTATCAAAATTATAAGTCAGCTCAAAATCCTGACCAACCATGCTACACATAATTTGCACCAAACGGCACCCCTCCGACCGCAACTGTGCCACCTTGCCCGAAAGCTGGGCAACCGTCAAATCAATCAACTGTTCCATTGGTGCCTCCCTTCGCCGCCTTCTTCTCCGCCAATTTTTTGGCCTTCTCTTCTAAAATGCCCAGGGCCTTCACCACCCCGTCAATAATACTCTCGGGACGGGCCGCACAACCGGGCACATACACATCCACGGGAATGGCCCTGTCCATGCCGCCCAACATATTGTAACATTCCCGGAACACACCGCCGCTGCAGGCACAGGTGCCCACCGCAACCACCACATGGGGTTGGGGCATCTGCTCATAAATCTGACGCACCACCGGCAGGTTTTGGGTGTTCACGCCCCCGGTCACCAAAAAAATATCCGCATGCTTGGGGTTACCCGTATTCACAATGCCGAACCGCTCCACATCGTAAAGGGGCGTCAGGCAGGCCAACACCTCAATATCACAGCCGTTACAACTGCTGCCGTCATAATGGATCAACCAGGGTGACTTAGTAAAATAACTCATCTCTTCCACCTCCCGAATCTCAATAGCCCTGCATCCTGTACATCAGGTAAACCACATTGGTAAAACCTAACACCAGGGTGACCGCCCAACTGCAACGCAGCAAATGTTGCCACTTGACACGGGAGCAGCAATTATCCACCAATATCATCAGAAAATATACCAGGGCACAGGCCAGAAGACCGCCCACCGGAGTGAACAGACCCGCCCCACCAAAAAACAGATACACAAAACCGAAAAGGAAAACATCCTCATACCAATGGGCCACCTCAATCAGGGCCAGGGTCCTGCCGCTGAACTCCGTCGCCAACCCCTGAATCAGCTCCTGATG
>JAZLMD010000179.1:0-5600 GCA_045598465.1 Acidaminococcaceae bacterium
CACAGGAAACTGGGCAAAGAATTGGATTTGTTCTGCATTTTGGACGAAGGTCCCGGCTTCCCTTTCTTTATGCCCAACGGTATTATTATCCAAAACGAATTGATTAACTATTGGCGGCAGGTACACCGTCGTTACGGTTACGAAGAAATTAAAACACCCATGATTCTGAACCGTGAACTGTGGGAGAGAAGCGGCCACTGGAATCACTACAAGGAAAATATGTATTTTACCAAAATTGACGAAGGTGATTATGCGGTTAAACCTATGAACTGCCCGGGCGGTATGTTGGTATACAAACAACATCTCCACTCCTATAAGGAATTGCCCATCCGTGCCGGTGAATTGGGACTGGTACACCGTCACGAATTGAGCGGTGCTTTGCACGGACTTTTCAGGGTACGCTGCTTCACCCAAGATGATGCCCATATTTTTATGATGGAAAGCCAAATTAAGGATGAAATTCAGAACGTCATCCGGCTTTTTGATGAAGTATATGCCACCTTCGGCCTGAAATATCATGCGGAACTTTCCACCCGTCCGGAAAACTCTATGGGTTCCTTGGAGACCTGGGAAAGGACAACCAATGCCTTGAAAGCGGCAATGGAGGACTTCGGGCTGGAATATGTTATCAATGAAGGTGACGGTGCTTTCTACGGACCGAAAATCGACTTCCATTTGCAGGACAGCATTGGCAGGACCTGGCAATGCGGCACCATTCAACTGGATATGCAGTTGCCGGAACGCTTTGATTTGACCTATACCGGTGAAGACGGTCTGAAACATCGTCCGGTAATGATTCACAGGGTTGTTTACGGTTCCATCGAGAGATTTATCGGTATTCTTATCGAACACTATGCAGGAGCATTTCCCGTATGGCTGGCTCCCTGTCAGGTCAGGATTCTGCCGATAACCGATAAGCATGCGGATTATGCCAGGAAAATTTATGACAAATTCTTTGAACTGGGAATCCGGGCCAAATTGGATGACAGAAACGAAAAACTGGGTTACAAGATTCGTGAAGCCCAAGTCCAAAAAGTTCCTTATATGTTGATAGTGGGTGACAAGGAAGTGGAAGAAGGCACGGTGAATGTCCGTCACAGGGGTGAGGGCGACATGGGTTCCATGCGAATTGATGAATTTGTTGCTAAATTGCAAAAGGAGATTGAGGAGAAAAAATGAGAAAACACTCCGGATTCAGTTTGCTGGAAGTGGTGGCGGCGGCTGCCCTGATAGGTGTGATAGTTACTTTTATGGCACCATCCATCAAGGGGGCCTACGGCAAGGTGGCTGACAGCAAATTGCGTAACGATTTGACCAGCATCGGTCAGGCGGTTCAGCTTTATCAGGTGGAGAAGGGTGCATATCCTGAAACTTTGAGCAAACTGTTTGACGAAAAGTATATAAATACGGATGAATTTAAAGATGCCAAGGGGCAGGAACTTGCCTACGACAATAGCACCGGTACAGTAAGCGGCAGTAAATATGACGGTGGCACTATTACTTTCAATGGGTACAAATTGGTGGAGGATACTTCCGGAGGAACTACTGGAGGGACTGGGACCGGCGAGTAATGTTGGATTTTTGGCACAAACAACAGAATAAAAAAATTCTTGGTGCAGAGTTTTGCACCGAGGGTATTTGCTATGTTTTAGTGGAATTTGGCAGGGATATCAAGGTGTTGTACAAAGGCATGGAACTCCCTGCCTTTTCTTTTGACGGGATTGCATTGGCGGTTTCTGACATTGAGGAATATTCCTTGCCGATTAGAAATGTCAGTGAAAAGGAAATGCTAATGCTTTTGCACAACGAAATGCAGGTATCCTGGGGCAAGAATCCGGAGGAATATCAGGTTGCTTGGTACAGGTTGGAGAACAATGATGTTGGTGTGGGTTTATTAGCAAATAATCTTTTTGAGAAAAACTTGTACTATGCTGAGAAGTTGAGCACGGAATTTTTGGCATTGGTACCGGTGCGGCGGAATAATGCCTCCGGTGAAGAGGATGTATACTGGCCTGCTCTGCACGCCGCCTATGTGGCAGCAGGGAAAGAAAATGATATCAATTTCGCAGTTTTACTGCAGAACAGCAAAAAACAGCAGTTAAGGTATAGGAGGTATTTGAACGCCGCCAAAGGGATTGCCATAGTTGCAGGGATTGTGTTTGTCTGTTTGACGGCCTTGTACGGTTTTTCCTGCCACAGGGTCTATACACTTAATAAAATTCTGGAAGGGATGCAGGGCATTCAGGAACAGTATGATTTGTACCTGACTAAAAGCGGACAGATTAAGAATCTGCAGGGATTAAAAAAGCAAATTTTAGGCAGTAACAAGTTTCGCTCAGAGCTGGTGGAACAGATTTTGGATGGCATGCCGGATCATAATAATGAGATAAATATTCTGCGTACGCAGCAGACACGGGAAAAAGGCAAAGTGTTTGAAACGGTTGTATTGGAAGGTAGGGTGAAGAGCATCAGGCAGCTGAAACATTTTGTAGAAAACCTGAACAGGGTGGACAGGTTTTCCAAAGTGACCATTGGTGCCGGCAAAAATAACAATGACGGCTCTCTCGACTATACTATCAACATTAATTTGGGAGAGGGAGTAAATGTCAAATAGATTAACAGATTGGTTCAAAGAAAATAAGGAATTGGCTTATTTTTTGGGTAGTGTGGTGGGGTTTATGTTTTTGTTTGCCACATTGGGAATGTTTTTGCTTTTCGGAGCCCGTGCCAACTTTATTCAGGCAGAAATGTTAAAAAATCGCTTGACGGGGATAAGAAGATTTCAACAACAGAACGGTAATTTTGCTGCCAGAAGGGCGGAGCTGGAGCGGGAGTTTAACCGTTTGGATGAGGAATTGCCTAAAGGTATTGACGCCAATGACTTGCTTTTGCATATTAACACTTTGGCAAGCGTGGGTAATGTCAGAATTGATAATTTGACTGTTCTGCCTGATGTTGCTGCTCCCCGTAAGGTGGCGTTCAAATCCGGACGCATACAGATTGCCTGTCTTGGCCAGTGCCAGCAGTTGCTGGATTTTATGAAATCGGTGGAGCAAAAGGAAAATATTATGTTGTTTGGTGATGTGGTAATGGAAGCCAAGGAAAATGACAATGTGTTTTTATCGGCGGTGATAAACTATTACACAAGATAGGTCGCAAGTGGGGGATGAGATAATAAAAAGCAGTTGATTGTGATTATCAATTGCTTTTTGTTTTTTATTGTAGTATAATAACAAAATCAAATTGTATTGGAGGCAAGATTATGTCCGGACATTCCAAGTGGGCTAATATTAAACATAAGAAGGGAAAAGCGGATGCCCTGCGTGGCAAGATTACCACGAAAATTTCCAACGAGATTACTTTGGCGGTGCGTTTGGGCGGTGCGGATCCCACCGGCAATATGAAGTTGAAGCTGGCATTGACAAAAGCCAAGGCCAATAATGTTCCCAAGGATAATATCAACCGTGCTATTCAGAAGGGTTTGGGAGGTACCGACGGTGCCAACTGGGAAGAGATTACTTATGAAGGTTACGGTCCCAGCGGTGTGGCCCTGATGGTTACTTGTTTGACCGACAACCGCAATCGTACTGCTGCGGATATTCGTCATCATTTTACCCATCATGGGGGCAATTTGGGGGCTACGGGTGCGGTGGCCTGGATGTTCAAACGTAAGGGCACTTTTGCCATTTCCAAAGAGAATTTCCCCGACTTGACAGAGGATGATTTGATGATGATGGTTTTGGATGCCGGTGCGGAGGATATTACCAGTGATGAGGATGGTTTTGAAGTCACTTGTGAGCCGGATGCTTTTGAGGCGGTAATGGCCGCTTTGGAGGGGAACAAGTTGGAATGTGAGGTGGCGGAAATCACTTTGGTGCCGGATAATACGGTTGCCCTGGCGGGGGATGCTGCCGTCAAGTTGCAGAAATTGTTGGATGATTTGGATGAGAGCGATGATGTGCAGGATGTTTATCATAATGCAGACCTGCCGGATGAAGATTGAAACTTCGGGCAGGTGCGCTTGGCACCTGCCTTTTCTTAAGGTTGGTCCGGTGTGTTAGTTCTGGGTATTGACCCGGGCACCGCCATCTGCGGCTACGGGGTGGTGGAGCAGATCGGGAACAGGATTAAGGCGGTCCAGTATGGGGCGGTGTTTACAGATAAAAACGAGAAGCCGGAGTTGCGGCTGAAGAAGATTTATGAGGAAATTTCCGCCCTGATTGACCACTACAGGCCGGACCTGATGAGTATTGAAAAGCTTTTTTTCAATCGTAATGTTACTACGGCGATTCCCGTTGGTCAGGCCAGGGGGGTGGTGCTTTTGGCCGCCGCCAATCAGGGTTTGCCCATTTTGGAGTTCACTCCCATGCAGATTAAGATTAGCGTGGTGGGGACGGGGGCTGCCACCAAGGAACAGGTTATGTACATGGTGCAGCATTTGTTGAATTTGCAGGAGAAACCCAGGCCGGATGATGTGGCGGATGCCCTGGCGGCGGCCCTTTGCGGGCTGAATACGGCAGCCACACTCCGTTGGTTGGGTTAAAGTGGGTTATGATAGGTTTTTTGAGCGGAACAGTTAAATTGAAGAATGCCGACGGTTTGCTGCTTATGACTTCCGGCGGTGTAGGTTACCGGGTGCTGATGGCAGACAGTGATTTGGCGGAGTTGAACGAGGGGGATTCCCTGGATTTGTGGGTTCATACCGCCGTGAGGGAGGACGCCATTACTCTGTTCGGCTTTTTGCGTCAGGAGGGTTATGCCCTGTTTCAGCTGTTACTGACGGTGAAGGGAGTAGGCCCCAGGATTGCCTTGGGCATTCTGGGCAGTACGGCTCCGGAGAATTTTGTGGCGGCGGTGCAGAAGCAGGATTTGCACTATATGACCCAGTTGCCCGGTATTGGCAAGAAGGGCGCGGAGCGGCTGTTGCTGGAGTTGAAGGACAAGGTGCTGGAGCTGGGGTTTGCCTTAAATAATGTTGATTATGACAAGGGCAGAAATGCCAAAGCCGTCCCTGCCCCGGTTGCTACCAAAGAGGTGGACGAGGCGGTGGAGGCCCTGGTTTCTTTGGGCTACAGCAAGAATGAGGTGATGAATGTCATCAGGGAAATGGACGGTTTGGACGGTATGAAGGGCGAGGAGATTCTGCGTCTGGCATTGAAGCAGTTTGCAAGGAGATAGGTAGTTGGAGTTTACGGACGACCGGATTATTACAGGCAAGGAGACGGGGGAGGACCATTGGCAGACCAGTTTGCGGCCCCGCCGCCTGGAGGAATATATCGGTCAGAATCAAATTAAAGATAATCTCAGCGTTTTCATCAGGGCCGCCGGGGCCCGGCATGAGGCGCTTGATCATGTGCTTTTGTTCGGCCCGCCGGGTTTGGGCAAGACAACTCTGGCGAATATTATTGCCAATGAGTTGGGTGTTAATATCAGAATTACCAGCGGCCCCGCCATTGAGCGGCAGGGGGATTTGGCGGCCATCCTGACCAATTTGCAGGATAATGATGTGCTTTTTATTGATGAGATTCACCGGCTAAGCAAGACGGTGGAGGAAATTCTTTATTCCGCAATGGAGGATTACGCTCTGGATATTGTCATTG
>JAZLMD010000180.1:0-5556 GCA_045598465.1 Acidaminococcaceae bacterium
GGTGAATGATGAAGAAATTGGCATTGACCACTTTTTTGACCAAGGAGATTCAAAAATTGCGTATCGCCGTAATTGGCGATGTGATGTTGGACAGGTATTTTTGGGGTGAAGTGAAACGCATCAGCCCGGAGGCGCCGGTTCCGGTAACCAGAATTATGGATATGAAGTCAACTTTGGGCGGTGCCGCCAATGTGGCGGCCAATTTGGCCGGTTTGGGCTGCAAGGTCTTTATGGGCGGTGTAACCGGTGATGATGACAACAGGCAGATTCTGGAGCAGATTATGAAGGAGGCGGGGATTGACTGCAAGGGGCTGGTGAAGTCAAAGAGCCGCCGCACTATTACCAAGTTGCGGGTTTTGGGCGGTTCCCAGCAGATGTTGCGTTTGGATTTTGAAGAGCCGGGGGATTTGACGGATAAGGAAATCCGGAGCATGGATAAATGGTTGCAGGGACTTTTGACCAAGGGGTTGGACGGCATTGTGGTCAGTGATTATGCCAAGGGTGTTTGTTCCGCCGCCTTTGTTCAAAAAGTTATTGCTTTGGCCAAGGCAAAGAAAATTCCCGTTCTGGTTGACCCCAAGGGCAGTGATTGGAAAAAATATCGTGGTTGTGACTATATTACTCCCAATGTAAAAGAGATGAATGAGGCGGTGGGGGAAAACTGTCCCAATGAGGATGGGGAGATTGTCCGCATGGCACGGCTGGCGGCCAAAAAGTTCTCCATCAAAAATGTGGTGGTGACCCGTTCGGAAAAGGGTATGACTTTGGTGAACGCCAAAGAGGTGCTGCATAGTCCGGCTACGGCCATGGAAGTGTTTGATGTGAGCGGCGCCGGGGATACGGCGGCCGCAACCCTGATTGTCGCCGTTGCAGGTGGACTGAAGGTGGAGGATGCGGTCTATATGGCCAACCGGGCCAGCGGTATTGTGGTGGCCAAGGTGGGTACCTATCCTGTGCATCGGGGGGAATTGTTGAAGGATGTGTTGGAGGAGGAACGGAAGGAAGGCAGGGGTTACCGTACCTTGAGTTGGGAGGAGATTGGCGAATTGGCGGCCACCTGGCGTTCCTGCGGCGAGACCATTGTTTTTACAAACGGGTGCTTTGATTTGCTCCATGTGGGCCATGTAACCTATCTTGAGAAGGCCAGGTCTTTGGGCAGGCATTTGATTGTGGGGCTGAACAGCGACAGCAGTGTGAGCAGATTGAAAGGACCTACCCGCCCTTTGACCCGTGAAGCGGATCGGGCCCGGGTGCTGGCGGCCTTGGGCTGTGTGGATGCGGTGGTGCTGTTTGAGCAGGACACTCCCACGGAACTGATAAAATTGATTCGTCCGGATATTTTGGTTAAGGGCGGGGATTATAAGGCAAATGAAGTGGCCGGCCGGCAGTATGCGGGCCGGGTGGAGATTCTCAACTATGAGGAGGGATATTCCACCACCGGATTGGTGGAAAAGGTTGCCAGGTTGGCCAAGGAGGGTAAGTTATGATTATTGTTACCGGCGGTGCCGGGTTTATCGGCAGTAATATTATTCGTGCTTTGAACGAATTGGGCAGGACGGATATTCTTGTGGTGGACAATTTGACCAAATGCGAAAAATTCAAGAATATTCAGAATTTGCAGGTTATGGATTATGCGGATAAGGTGGATTTTCGTGAGCAGGTGGCTTTAGGTAATTTTGATGAGGAGAATATTGAGGTCATCTTTCACGAGGGGGCCTGCAGCGACACCATGGAATATAACGGCAAATATATGATGGACAATAATTTTGAATATACCAAAACATTGTTCCATTTCTGTCAGGATAAGAAGATACCTTTTCTTTACGCCAGCAGCGCTGCCACCTATGGTCCCGGGTTGAAGGGTTTTCGGGAAGAACACGAGTGCGAGGGCGCATTGAATGTATATGGGTTCAGCAAGCTCTTTTTTGACAATTATTTGCGTAGATATTTGGAGACGCATAAGCTTACGGCCCAGGTTGTGGGTTTGCGTTATTTTAATGTGTTCGGCCCCCAGGAAAACCACAAGGGTAAGATGAATTCTTTGGTTTATCAGATGTGGAACCAGTATAAGGCGGAGGGAAAAGTGCGGCTTTTTGGGGCTTATGGGGGACCGGGACCGGAGGGCAAGTTTGTGGCTTACGGGCCGGGGGAACACACCCGGGATTTTGTTTATGTGAAAGATGTGGTGAAGGTCAATCTCTGGTTTTGGAAGCATCCGGACAAGAGCGGTATTTTTAATTGCGGTACAGGTTTGGCCCATCCTTTCAAGACACTGGCGGAGGGGGTGCTGAAACATTTTGGGGCTCCCATGTCCAAGTTGGAGTTTGTGGATTTCCCGGAGACGTTGAAGGGTAAATATCAGTGCTATACCCAGGCGGATACTACCAAACTTTTGGCGGCAGGTTATGATGGGGGCTTCACTCCCATCGAAGAGGCCATTGAGGAATATTGTCAGCAGATGGACAGGACGGGCGGGTACTACGAATATGCCCGTTAAAGCAGTTTTATTTGATAGGGACGGAACATTGAATGTGGATACGGGTTATCTGTTCAGGCGGGAGGAGTTCCGCTGGATGCCGGAGGCACCGCTGGCTTTGGCCTGGTTGAAACAGCAGGGCTGCGATATTTATGTAATTACCAATCAAAGCGGCATTGCCAGGGGTTATTTTACGGTTGAGGATATGGAAAAACTGCACAATTTTATGAATGACGATTTGAGCCATAAGGGGGTGGAGATAAAGAAGTTCTACTATTGCCCCCATTTGGAAGGTGGTGCGGTGGCGGAGTTTGCCCATGCTTGTGGATGCCGCAAGCCGAAACCCGGATTGGTGTTGGAGTGTTTGCGTGAGAACAACCTGCAGCCGGAGGAATGCATCCTGATTGGTGACAAACAAAGGGATTTGGAGTGCGGGGCAGCTGCCGGAGTGCGGGGCTATCTCTATCCGGGAGGTTCCCTGCTCAATTTTGTTAGGCAGGTAGTGGAAGGAAGATGAAACAGGAATACAAAAACATACTGTTGATAAAAATGAGTTCTTTGGGCGATGTGATTCACACATTGCCTTTTGTGTATGAATTGCGTAAACTGTACCCGGAGGCAAAAATCACTTGGATGGTACATCCGCAGTTCGGGGGCTTCATTCCTACGCAAATTGTGGATGAGGTGCTTTATTTTGACAAGGTGGGGTTTAAGCAAAAATCCTGGCCGGAGAAACTGCGGGCCGGACTGGCGATGCGGCGGCTGCTCCGCAGCAAGCATTTTGACTTGGTGATAGATTTGCAGGGGCTTTTCAAATCTGCGGTTTTGGCGGCCATCAGCGGCTGCTCCAACCGTATCGGATATGCGGAAATGCGGGAAGGCAGCGGTTTGGTCAGCAGGAGTATTGCGGGAGCCCACAGGAATGACCATGTTATTGAGCGGTATTTGGACGTGGCCAGATATTTGGGGGCGGAAGTGGGCCGGGTTGAGTTCCCCCTGCCGGATTTGAAAAAGGAAGAGGAAACGGTTAAAGGTAAGCTTGCGGAGCGGGGTTGCAGGGGAAAGTATTTTGTAATAGTCCCGGGAGCCCGCTGGGAGACCAAATGCTGGCCGGTGGAGCATTATGTTGTACTGATAAAAGAATTGATCAAATATGATTACAATGTTGTTTTGGCCGGGGGCAAGGATGATGAGGCCAAGGGTCAGCGGATAAGAGATTTGGTGGCTTCGGAGAAGTGTATTGATTTGACGGGGCAGACCACCCTCAAGGAATTGGTGGCCCTGATCAAGGGCAGTGAACTGTATATTAGTGCGGACACGGGCCCTTTGCATTTTGCCGCGGCTTTGAAGAAGCCACTGGTTTGCATGTACGGTCCCACCAAGCCGGACCGCACGGGACCTTATGGCGGAGACAACCAGATAATTATCCGGAGCCCGGCCCGGTGTGCCGGTTGTTTGCGTAAGCAGTGTGACAACTGGCATTGCACGCATGACATCACACCTCAGATGGTTATGGATGGGGTGGCAAAACTTACAGGCCGGAGGTTTGACAGGATTGAAGAAACAGGTGCTGTGACGGCGGTACCAAAGAAAAGAATTTTGGTAACTTTCTTAATGCAACTGGGGGATTTGGTGCTGACCACGCCCTTTGTACACGCTTTGCGTAAGGCGGAGCCGGAGGCCCATATCACCTTCCTTTGTGATGAGAAACTCAAGGATGTTATGCGTTACAATCCCTATCTTGACGAGGTGATGACCCTGGACAGATACGGCAGGGACAACAGCGTGAAAAAACTGTGGCAGGCGGGACGAAGATTGGGCGGCATGAATTTTGACCTGTTAATCAATCTGCAGTCCAATGAGCGGTTGAGTTTCTTGGGGGCATGTACCAGGGTGAAAGTGAGGGCGGGTACGGCCCACAGGTTGTTCAGCGTCTTTTGGGATAAATTTGTACCCTTGAACAGAACCATTCACGCCGCACAGATGTATTTGGAAGTACTGACCAAATTAGGATATGAAAACCTGCAGGAAAACGGGTTGGAGATTTTCCTGGGGGATGAGCATCGTGCCGGGACCGACAGGTTTTGGCGTGAACAATCTTTGCAGGAAGACGAACGGCTGGTGGGCTTCAACATCGGCAGTGCGGTCATGACCAAGCGGTGGGCACCGGAACGTTTTGCCCGGGTGGCGGATGCCATCATGGATAAGGGCATCAGGGTGGTATTTTTTGGCGGCAAGATGGATGAGGAAATGGTGGGTGAGGCGGTAAGCCATATGCAGCATACCCCCATAATAGCCACCGGCAGGTTTGGTATAGGGGAGCTGGCGGCGGCCATGGGGCGGTGCGAACTGATTGTCACCAACGATAGCGGCCCGATGCATGTGGCCATAAGCCAAAAAGTTCCCATTGTGGCCCTCTACGGCCCCAGTCATATCAATCTGTACGGACCCTACAGGGCGGATGCCCTTGTTGTTACGTCCCAGCCGCCTTGCGAGGGTTGCAAGGCGGGAATGAAGCACAAATGTGATGATATGCGGTGTATGCGTGATTTGACCGTGGAGCAGGTGCTGGAAGCAGTTTTTTTGAAATTATCTCTTGCATAAAATAGAATTTGTGGTATAATATGATTTACTTTTGCGGAGTGGTACTCAAGCTGGCTGAAGAGGATGGTTTGCTAAATCATTAGTCGGGCAACCGAGCGTGGGTTCGAATCCCACCCACTCCGCCACGTTTTTGTGTATCTTGCCTTTACGGGGATTTTAGGATTTCTGTAAAGGTTTTTTATTGTCCCCAGTCCACACTACGGGTTATAAGTTATTAGTTATAAACTAAAGGAGAAATGTTCCAGTGATTGAAATAGGTTTAAGGTATCAGGTGTCAGGTTTCAGGAAAGTTAGCAGAGAACGAACCCTCGTCCGCCCATCGGAGGGGCGGGGGACCGTAAGGCGCCTGCGGCGACTGGGTTGAGGGTTCAGCCATCAGGGTTCAGGGGATTACAGGGCGCAGGGCGCAAGGCGTAAGGCGTAAGGCGCAGGGATGGTAAAATGTTCCTGTAATTAGAGCAGGAAAGTCAGGTGTA
>JAZLMD010000181.1:0-3443 GCA_045598465.1 Acidaminococcaceae bacterium
CTTCGTGTGGTCCCCCGCCCCACGCCTGGGGCGGAAAAAGTTCGCATACCGCTGACTTCACTCAACCCTGATGGCTAATGGCTGAACCCTCAACCCTGACAGCCGACTCCCCTTAACGCTTCACGCTTTACGCTAACTGCCACTTTCGCAGAAACTCTTTCATCAAAAATCTCTCACAAAAATTTGATTGGAACGTGAAAAACTGTTTTTTCTGTGACGCAATAATTTGCAAAAGTGACGTCACTCAAAAATCCCATTTTCACGAAAGCAACAAAAAATTTCCTCCGCTTTCAAGCGAAGGAAATTTTTTAACTCACTGCCAAAAACAATTTACTCTCCCACTACGCTGCGAATGAGTGGTATTACGTTACGACGACGGGAAACCTTGCCCTGTTGCAACATAAACTTGCCGGATACAGTTTTCCCGAAGGCCTGTGCCGCAATTTGTTGGGCACGTGGTCCGAAGGGCAGAACCTCCAGAGTTACGTCCTGCAAATTTATCAAGTCAAGAAACATCACTTCAATGTTGTTTTCTTTCATGTACTTGGGCACAAAGAATTGCATACGTTTCTTCATGTCTTCCAGCGCCGCCTCGTCATGGCAACGGATACTGCCAAGGGTAAAACGGCCCTTTGGAGATTCATAGGTCCGGATGTCTTTTGTTAAAATGTTTTCATCGCTCCAGCCCTTCCAGCTCCAACCCTCGGCAAACATCGCTCTGGCAAAAGCATCCACGTCCCTCACACCGGCCCTTTTAGCCAATTTTGCCACCGTTTCCCTGTCCAAATCCGTGGTGATATCCGCCTTCAAATTCAAGGTTTCAGAAATGATACCCGCCATCATCAGGCCTGCCAGGGGTTTGGAAATTTTCTTCTCTTCAAACCCGTATATTTTGTTAATCAGGGTGCTGGTGGAACCGTAAGGTCTGGAAATAATGACAATGGGTTCAACCACATCAACATCAGTCAGATTGTATGTGTCAATAATACCCCTCAGATACGCTTCCCTGGCCCCCTTCACCGCATCTTTGTAACCGCCGTGGGCCACAAGAAAAATATTCTTGCCGGTGGCATTTTCCAAACGGCTGGGTTTGGACACGCCGAACCTCTTCAGAACATATTCCGTTTCCGCATCCACAATACCTGCCACCATTGGTTCCGTATCATAACCAATTTGTTTCAGCAAATCCGCCGCTGCCACCGCACTGGCAACCGCATCACATTTGGGGTTCTGATAACCGATGACAATAATTTTGCCCACATCCTTGTGGTCAACCTTGGGTTTTGTCCTGGCCTCCACCAGTCCGGCGGCCAAAAGAGTAATTATACAAAGCACACAGAGCAAGAATTTTTTCATGACAAACCTCCACTTCAAAATTATGTTCATTATATCACATTTCGCCAATTAAAAAAGTAGGCAATGCCTACTTTTTTAATTACTTTCATTTCAGCCCTATTCTTTGTGTTGCATAATTTTATATACACCGAGGGTACACATGGGAACTGCATAAAGGAGGAGGAACAGCCAGCAAGCGGTGCCGTAACCCTTAGCAATCAGATTCAGCAATCCGAATGCGGAAATGCCGATACCAATCAGGACAACCCCCAATACCATGGAAATATAGCTGGTGCTGCTCATTTCCTGACCCCGTTGTTTCATAAAGTTTTCAACACGGTCGGTGAAGGCCTTCACAAAACCGGTTTCAGTTTCAATCAGGGTACCGAAGAGTACAATCTGGAAGGTCACATAAAGCCAACGCATATCCAGCTTGTCGAAGACAACAGCCACAGGCACTGCCGCCTTAACCACGTTTTCCAAATCGCAGCCCATTGCCAAATGCAACAAAATGCCGGGAATAACACCTATGGCACCCGCCAAAAGACCGCTGACAACGGCCTCCTTACGGGTCTGGAAATCAGCCACGGAATAGAGAATCAAAGGTACAACCACCAGATTATAGAAAGAGTAAACAAAGCCGTTGCTGAGCCAGTCGGAACCCACCGTACCGGCGGCAAAGCTGTTGGCTATGGCATCGCCGAACTTGGTATATACGCCAATTACGAAAACAACATACACCGCATACAGCACGTAGGACCAGAAGGCCAATACGTTTTCAATCATCTTGGTACCTTTGAATACCAGGAAAATGGCTCCGCCGGAAAGAATGGCAATGCCCGCCCACCCGGCACCGGGAATCATCTTGTCCATCATGGCGGAAGCGGGAGCATTAACTACGCCCAGCACAATGAACATCATCAGATAATAGGTCAAATCATAAAGATAAGCCACAGGCCCCAACAATTTTTGCATCATGGAACCGTAATCATAGGCCTTGAAAACCCGTGAAAATTCAAAAGTAACAGCGCAAACAATACCCCACACAATCATAGTGACGAAAAGGCCCAACAAGCCCCCCTTCATACCGCTGGCACCGAAGAACTGGGCAATTTCCGCACCGGTACCGTAACCGCCGCCAATTACCACGGATTGAAAGATAAATCCCGGAATCAGATACCTCATCCAACCTTTTGTTAAGTCCATAAAAACTCTCCTTTTAAAAATTTTATCAATAAACAGGTGTTCACCTGATTATCCTATTTTACCAGCCCGCCTGGTACTTCAAAACATCATCACTGATTTTACCCGCCTTATATTCCTCAATGGCCTCCGCAATAATCTTAAAGGCCTTTTTGGTCTGCTCCGGAGTGATTACCAAGGGTGGCTGCACCCTAAGGATATAACCGGCCAGAGAAATAACAATCAGCCCCTTTTCATAGCAACGGTACAAAATCTTGAAAACCATGTTATTGTCACGTACCTTGTTGCCCTTATTATCCTTGCGATAAAGGCCAATACCCATACTCATACCGATGTGCCGGACAAAATCAACCACATCCGGGTACTTCTTCTGTAAATTCTCCGCTTCCGTAACCAAGGCCTTAGTATTCCGTTTCAGCATATCCTGGAACTTCTTGGTTTTGTAGAAATCGAAGGCCGCCACGCCTGCGGCACAGGCCAGGGAATTGCCACCCAAAGTGAAAAGATGGGCCGGGGCCGGCAGGCACTCCATAATCTTGGCAGGAGCCATAAAAGCCCCCAGGGTCAGGCCTGCCCCCACGGATTTGCCCATAATGATTCCGTCGGGAACGATATTGTAGTTTTCAATGGCGAACATCTTGCCGGTACGCCAGAAGCCCTGCTGCACTTCCTCAGAGATGAAAAGGATGCCATGCTTTTTACACATCTGGTGAAGTTTCTTCATAAAAATGGGGTGTGCCGGCAGGATACCGCCATCGCCCTGAATGGGCTCAATGACCACCGCCGCCACTTCGCTGGCAGGCATATAGGAGGCAAAAGCCTTCTCCAAATCCTTCAGGCAATCCCTCTCCACCACTGCATCATCCTGATCCGTTCCGAAGAAGGGGAAGGCGTAAACCTCCGGC
>JAZLMD010000182.1:0-2309 GCA_045598465.1 Acidaminococcaceae bacterium
AGCGGGGCAAGATTCTTCCCCGCCGTGTCAGCGGTTGCTGTGCAGCCCATCAACGTTCCTTGAACACAGCCATCAAGCGTGCCCGCTGCGTGGCGTTGATGCCCTATGACGGTTCCTGCGAGGAATAAAAAAACAATAAAAATGCTCTTCCGTGAGGAAGGGCATTTTTATTGTCTTTGTCAGTCGAAGAAGGAGGGGACAAGTCCGAATTCCATCAGCACCATATAGATGCCGAAGCCGCAAATCCAGATGCTGCCGAAAAAATAGCCCCATTCCTTGTCTTTGAAGTTGAAATAAATGCCGCGGCCGAAATAAAGGGCGCAAATGCCCCAAATGATTACTCTGGTCCACCACATTTCGTTACCCATAACACCGTTTTGGAACATAAACCCTCCTAAAAGAAAAACACCCTGCCGGGTGTTGTACTTTGTAACAATGTGGTGGGCGCTGACGGGATCGAACCGCCGACATTCTGCTTGTAGGGCAGACGCTCTCCCAGCTGAGCTAAGCGCCCATATGGTGGTGACCGGTGCGGGAATCGAACCCGCGATACCGCCGTGAAAGGGCGATGTCTTAACCTCTTGACCAACCGGCCACATGGTGACCCATGAAGGGATCGAACCTTCGACACCCTGATTAAGAGTCAGGTGCTCTACCAGCTGAGCTAATGGGCCGTGAATTGTTACCGAATAATAATACTAAAAAAAAACGAATAATGCAAGTACTTTTTTAAAAATTTTTATTTTTGGCTTTTGAACATGTGTCAGCACCCGGCGGGGGTGTAGAGCTGAAAAATTACCACAAATTATCATAAGGTAGTATAATAAACTGCATAAGCGGAGGTGAGTGATATGGCGAAGAAAACCAATGCGGCAAGGATTTTGGACAGATTGAAAATTGCTTATACCTTGGTGGAATACCCGGTGGATGAGGAACATTTGGATGCGGTACATGTGGCGGCAGCCACCGGCATGCCTGCGGACAGAGTTTTCAAAACCCTTTGTGTCCGGGGCGATTTGATTCCCGTCCAATTTGCGGTGATACCCGGGGACGGGGAATTGAATCTGAAGGCCTTGGCACGGCTGGGCGGCAACAAACGTTGTGAACTGGTGCCGTTGAAAGAGCTTTTGCCCCTGACCGGCTATATTCGGGGCGGTTGCAGTCCGTTGGGGGCAAAAAAGGATTATCCTGTGTTTTTGGATGAACATTGCCTGCATTTGGAAAAAATGGCGGTAAGTGCCGGACAAAGGGGTCTGCAGATTGTTTTAAGTCCGCAGGATTTGATTGCCGCCACCAAAGCCCGGGTGGGAAAAATTACGGTGGGATAGAAACAAATTTTGCCTTGTGGAAACCAAAAACAGTCAAAATCTAGTAGATAATCGCAATTATCTACTAGATAATTGGCGTTTTGAAGCATTTTGCGTAGATAACGGAACTATATGATGTGAAAAATGTTGATAACAATCTTTTTCATTTGTCCTACAAATATTGGACAAAATGTGGTAAAATATTAAAAGTTTTATACAGTGATAAAAATTTTGTATGGGAGGTTGATTATGGCAAAAGTGACGGGCACAGCTGATAGGATTGATTACGCCGGGTTGGACGCAATTTTGTCCAAGTACGCCGGCAAGCAGGGGGTGCTGATTCCTGTGATGCAGGACGTACAGAATCAGTACAATTATTTGCCCAAGGCGGCTTTGGAGTATGTGAGTGAGAAGTTGGAGATTCCACTTGCGGAGATTTACGGGGTGGTTACTTTTTATTCCCTGTTCCATTTGAACCCCCGGGGGAAGTATATTATCCGCTGCTGTCAGGGCACTGCCTGCCATGTAAGGGGCGGTGCCAGCATTCTGAATGCTTTGGAAGCACAGTTGGGGATTAAACCCGGTGAGACCACGGCGGACGGCCGTTTCACTTTGGAGACGGTGGCTTGTCTGGGGGCCTGCGGCCTGGCTCCGGTTATGCAGATTGATGAGGATACCCACGGCCGGATGACCCCGGAGAAGGTGGCCAAGGTTCTGGCCGAGTATAAGTGAGGAGGGCAAAGATGAAGAATTTGGCGGATTTGGCGGCCCTCAGGGCCAAATGTCAGGCGGAGATTGCCGCCCGGGAAAAGGGTAAAACCCTGGTGATTATCGGTATGGGTACCTGCGGAATTGCAGCAGGGGCCCGGGAGGTGTGGAAGGCACTTGAAAGGGAGCTGGCGGCTCATAGTATTGATAATGTGATTATCAGGCAGACCGGTTGCATTGGTATGTGCGAGCAGGAAGTACTTGTGGATATTGCCCGTTCCGATGAAGCCCGGG